>JALYXS010000036.1 GCA_030946965.1 Acidobacteriota bacterium | reverse complement strand
CCGCTACATCGGACGCGCCGAGAGCTCGAGCCCGGCCACGGGATCGAAAAAACGCCACGATCAGGAGCAGGCCGAGCTGGTGAAACTGGCGCTGGCGACTACGTAGCGAACAGCGGCGAAATTTCCGCGACGTCGATAAAATTCGTACCCGACTGCGGTTCCAGATACTGAAAAAAGCGGCCCGACGGCGTGTTCGTAATCTGTTTACTCCAGTCGATTCCCATCGCGGAGTAAATCGTCGCGGCCACATCCTCCGGATAGATCGAGCGTTTCTTCGCCCAGCCGCTATGAATGACCTTCGCGCCCCGATCGTCGGTCGCGCCGATGACGCGCCCGCCTCCCACGCCCGCGCCTGCAAACAAGCCCGTCATGGCGTACCGATGATGGTCGCGGCCCTTACCAGGAGTCAGTTCGCCCGGCGTGCGCCCAAATTCGCCCAGGCACACGACCAGAGTTTTATCCAGTAGCGTGCGGCCATCGGAACATTGCGCCGTTTCTAAATCCGAGAGCAGCTCCGCCAAACCTTGGTCGAGCGAGCGGCTTACCGTGTAGTGGTTTACCTTTTGCGACTTATCGTAGATGTTGGTGTGGAAGTCCCACCCGCCATGGTGCACCGCGACGAAGCGCGTCCCGCTCTCCGCGCGCAAAATGTTGCGAGCCAGAATGCACGAATCGCCGAATGGCGAGCCTCCATAGCGCACCTTCTCCTCATCCTTCAACTTCAGAACCTTCGGGATTTCGGGAGATTGCATCATCGCCAGCGCATCGCGCCGGTACGCGTCTAAGTTTTCCCCCGGGTCCACGCGAGAATCAACACGAGAACCTCCCGGCCCCATCTGGGCCATCGCGCGCAGATACTCCAGCCGCCGCTGAAACCGGCTCTTCTCGTTATCTGGAACCACGAACGAAAGATCGCCGCCCTTGGTGTCCAGATTTAAAGGGCCGAACCGCTGATCGAGGCAGCCCTGCCTGGTTTGGTCCGGGCCATAGTTCATTGAAACGAACGGCGGCATAAAATCGGCGCCTTTGCGCTTATCGCGGAATTCGTAAGCCACCACGGCGCCTAGCGTGGGGATTTCCGCCAGCCGCGCGGGACTGATGGGATGCGCCACGTGCATGTAGTAACTCGCGCGCGTGTGCTCCGTCTCCCACGTCTCGAGCGAGCGGACGAAAGCGATGCGGTTCAGTTTTTTCGCCAAATTCGGGAACAGGCCAATGGGCAGGGTGACATCGGGCGCGACTTTGCGGACATCGAAATCGGGCGGTGTCCAGTGCCCTTCCTTGAAGTCGAACGTGTCGAGCTGGCTTGCGCCTCCTTGCAGGAAAACGAAGATGCAATATTCGGCCGATCCGCGCGGAGTTACTTTTTCAGCCGCCCGGACATTCGCGGGCCGCAACATAGGCAAGAGATCGAAGCCCGAAAGCGCCACCGAGCCGATCTGCAACAAGCGGCGTCGGCTCAAAACCGGGATGGCGCTGGATGGCACGGTCATTGATTTTCCTTAATAGTTAAGAATAAATTCGGGCTTGTTGAGCAACACCCACATCAGGTCTTCGGCTCCCTTGGCGTGGTGCTCGGCCAGCAACTTTTCGCCGAACGCCGCCTCCTCTGCCAAAGGCATCCGCGAGAGGCAAGCCAGAAACATCTCTTCCACGATTTCCGCATTGGCCTTTTGTGGCTCCGCGTTCCACAACGCGTTTAGACGGCCTTTGGAATCGACGCGCACTTTTTCTTTGACCAGATCGCTATTCAACAGAATCGAAGCCTGCACCGGCGACCCGCTCAGAGAGCGTGAACCCAGACGCCGGTCGTCCATTCCAAAGGCAGACAATAGCCGGTTGAGCTTCGGCTCCAAATCTTCGGGCGAAGCAATCTGCATCACGTACTTTACTTTGCCGCCTTCCGCGTCTTTCGCCCCGATATCGCCGAATACACCAGTCGCTTGGCAAATTCCGTCCCAGACCTGCTCCGCTGGAATGCGGCGAACCAGATGCCGCGCGAAATATCCGGCATACTCGGGCTTCCATCGAGCTTCCTCTCCGGCCGGCAAGCGATGCGAAAGCTGGTAAGCGGCTGACGTGGCCATCACGCGAATGATGTATCGCAGATCGTAGCGATGCGCCACGAAATCTTTCGCAAGCGCATCGAGCAATTCCTCATTAGGCGCCGGCGGCTTGCGGTTCAGATCGAAATCGAGTGGTGGATCGACAATGCCCATCCCGAACAGTTCCGCCCAGATCAGATTCACGGTGGTGCGCGCGAACTGCGGATGGCTGGTGAGCATGCGCGCGTAAGCCTCGCGCGGATCTTCGCCAGGCTTCGGTTGTTCGCCGGTCAAAATGAAGGTAGGCGTGGTGTCCGCTTTCCAGCGAGGCAGCCGCACCACGCTCGCGCTCGCCGTGTTGTAACCTTTGCCTTCGTTGCTCAACACGAACTCGTCCCATAGATCGCCGTAAGGCCGGTATAGCCGCACTTTGCCGAAAAAAGCGGCCTGCCGCCAAAGGTCCGCCCGTTTATGCGCGGCGAGCCAGCCGTTGATCTTTTCGAGATGACGGGCGCCGTCGTGGCAGGAGATGCATTCCAGATTCACGCCAAGAAACATTCGCGAGGTCCGGATTGCGATCTCGTCGTAGGTATCCTCCGGATTCACCGTGCTTTGGTCCGGCTGGTCGATATAGAAGTGCACCAGAAAATTAATTGGGGCGGTGTTGTAATTCGAACGCGCCGCCGGAGTAATCAACTCGCGCACAAACTCGTCGTATGGCTCGTTGATGGCAAGCGAGTTGTAGAGGTACTGATAGAAGAGCTTCTTGCCATGGCCCATCATGGCGTTCAATCTATACAAGTCGGAAAAAAAGTATGCCCAGCGATCGAGGAACGGCGTGGAGGGCCGCCTTGTCTGGCCTTTAGTGCTGGCGACCATGAAACTATCGACAAGTTTGTCGCGCTTCAGGGGGTCCGTATCTTTTAGAAACTCGCGGACGGCGGCAGGCTCGGGCAAGCGTCCAGTTAGATCGAGCGATACGCGCCGGAGATATTCGGAGTCCGAACAAAGTGCCGCGTGCGGCACGCGCCGCTCGTTAATCTTACGGAAGACGAACTGATCGATGTAATTGCGCGGTTGAAGCGGCGGGCCTTCGGATGAAGGCAATTGCGCGGTCAGTTCCGTGGTGAGACGGGTCAATTCGGCGCGTTTTTCGAGCGATAGCGCGGGATGATTTGCATCCATTGGGGCGTGCGATGCCGAATCCGCCGCCGCGCTAACGGACCAGAAAACGAGCGCGAGAGCGGGAACAGCCAACACGCCTCGTATACCGTTCGCGTCAATCATTCATGTCCTAACCGATGCGGTCGATTATATCGCGCTTCGCGTGATATACATTATGACCATGCGCGGCATGATGATGGATTACCCGCTAACGTTGCCGCACATTCTGGAGCGCGCGGCAAAACTCTACGGGGCGAAAGAGATCGCGAGCAAGTCGCCGGCGGGCATGCATCGCTACACCTACGCCGATTTCCACGGTCGCGTTCACCGCCTGGCGCACGCACTCGCGCGGCTCGGTTTGCAGAAGGGCGAACGCGTCGGATCGCTCTGCTGGAACAGCTACCGGCATCTGGAAATCTACTTCGCGGTTCCCTGCTATGGCGCGGTGTTGCACACCCTGAATGTCCGCCTCTCGCCCGGCCAGTTAGCCTATATCGTTAATCACGCCGAAGACCGCGTCCTTCTGGTCGACGCCTCGCTCGCCCCCGTGCTCGAACAGATACAGGACCGCATCCCGTGCGTGAGGCACATCTTCATTCTTAGCGACGAACCCGTTTCCGAAACCGCGTTCGATTACGAAGAAATGCTTGCCGTCTCTCCGGACACGCCTTTTCCGTGGCCTCCGCTCGAGGAGACCGCCGCCGCAGCCACTTGCTACACGTCGGGTACAACCGGCGATCCCAAAGGCGTTGTCTACACGCACCGCGCGCTATTCCTGCATAGTTATGGCCTCTGCATGGCGGACACGTTTGCCTTGAGCGAGCGCGACACCGTCCTGCAGATCGTTCCGATGTTCCACGCCAATGGCTGGGGCATTCCGTATGCGGCTGTCATGACTGGCGCGAAGTTGGTCTTCACGGGACGGCAGCTTCAGCCCATCGATATAGGGCAATTAATTCACGGCGAGAGGGTGACGTTCACCGCGGGTGTCCCCACGATCTGGATGACGCTTTATAGCCATCTCGAAAATTTGTCGCACGATATTTTGAGCCTCCGGCTGGTGGTGTGCGCGGGCTCCGCTCTGCCACGCCAGTTCATCGAAGCGTATGCGCGAAAGTACGGCACAAAGTTCATGCTTGCCTGGGGAATGACGGAAACGACGCCGATCGCGACAGTCATGTCGCTGAAGAGCAGCCTGGAAGAGCTTCCCGAACCCGAGCGTTTTGACCGGCTCGCGCGTCACGGGCTGCCGGTTGCCGGCGTGGATGTCCGCATCGTCAACGAGCATGGCGAAGAGCTGGCTTGGGACGGCGTCACGATGGGGGAATTGCAGGCGCGCGGTCCGTGGATCGCCAGCGGCTACTATAGCGATTCGCGCGGCGACGATTCCTTCACGGACGGCTGGTTCCGCACGGGGGATGTCGCGACCATCGATGCCGAAGGCTACATCCAAATCATGGATCGCACCCGTGACCTGGTGAAGAGCGGCGGCGAGTGGATTTCGAGCGTGGATCTGGAAAACGCTTTGATGGCGCATCCGAAGGTGATGGAAGCTGCCGTGATTGCGGTCGCTCACCCGAAGTGGCAGGAACGGCCGCTAGCCTGCGTGGTTCCTCGCGCGCACTGCGCGGACGACATCACCCGCGAGGAAATTCTGGAGTTTCTGAAAGACCGCGTGCCGAAATGGTGGCTCCCCGACGACGTGGTCTTCATCGAGGAAGTGCCGAAGACCAGCGTGGGCAAATTTAACAAGCGCGAATTGCGCGACCGTTTCGCGAATCACCGACTACCGGAAACATAGGGTTCACGACCCGATTGCCGATGCAAGGACTAACGAACTTCGATATACTGATGATCGATATATGCCGAAGCAACGACTCAATCCCCTTCCGTCCGCCGCCTTCCACATTTTGCTCTCCCTGGCCGATGAGGATTTGCACGGCTATGCGATCATGCGGCGCGTCGAGGAAGAGACCGAAGGGCGCATGCGATTGGGGCCTGGCACGCTCTACAGCTCGGTTCAAGCGCTACTTGAGGAAGGTTTCGTTGAAGAAGTTGAGGGGTACGCAGAGCACGAGCCAGGGCATGAACGCCGCCGTTACTATCACCTCACCCCAACCGGGCGGAAACTCGCTCGGGCTGAGGCCAACAGGTTGGCGGATCTGCTGCGGCATGCACGGGCAAAGAAAATTTTGAGAGGTAACTATGTCTGAGAAGCTCTGCGCCGTCCTAGTGCGGTTGTATCCTTCGGCCTTCCGCCAACGTTATGGCGAGGAAGCGTTGCGTCTATTCATGGACCGCGCCCGCGATGAAAAGGGGGTTCTCCGGCAGTTACGGCTTTGGCTTGACCTGATCTGGGACCTCGTCGCGACCGCTCCGCTGTATAGATCGCGATCGCCGATCTCGCAGATCTCCCGTTCTCCTAATGGTGAGCTTTCCTTCCAGTTCGTCGAACACGAATCTCCTGGGGCATCGTCGCTGTTTATGGGATTCCTGGTCTCGCTCACGCTACTGGCGGCTCTCGCTCTTGGCTTTGGCGGTTCAGGGGGTGGTGGAAAATGGAACTTCCCTCGGCAGCCGATGATGGCTCAAATCGGGCCCCAGCGGGCAGAACCGCAGCGTGCATCCGACGTGCCAGTGGCAACCAAAATCGATGCCGCGAAGCGCCACGAAATCATTCTGGCAATCGCGGCGAAGCTGAAAGAACACTACTTTGACTCCGCTGCTACGAAAAAGGCGATTGAGGCACTTCTGGCAACCGAAATCAGTGGTGGCTTCAACACTATCACGAACATCGGGGACTTCGCTTCCGCGCTGACCCGACAGCTACGGGAAGTGAGTCGGGATCTGCACATCGAACTTATTTATAGCGATCGGCTCTTGCCGAATGGGCCACCTCCCGCACCACCCGCAGAAGCCCTGAAGCGTTATAAGACCGCGATGATGCGGCAAAACTGTACCTTCGAAGATCCGCGGATGTTGCCGAACAATATCGGCTATCTGAAGTTCAATTTCTTTCCAGATACCGCCGCATGCAAGGACACGGCGCAAGCTGCCATGGCTGCGTTGAACGAAGCGCAGTCGGTCATCTTGGACTTACGTGACAACGGCGGGGGTTTCGGCAATATGGTGATGCTGATTGCCTCCTACTTCTTCGATCACCCGGAGTACATGTATAGTCCTCGAGACAACGTGACGGAGCAGTCCTGGACTCGCTCGCCTGTCCCGGGAACCAAACTGGGGGACAAGCCCCTGTACCTCCTGACGTCATCCAGAACGATTTCGGCCGCGGAGGACTTCTGCTACAACTTCAAGATGCTGAAACGCGCGACCATAGTCGGCGAGACGACGCGAGGCAGTGCGCACGCGGGAGTGATTTATCGGATCGACGATCACCTCGGAATCGCCATCCCGGAGGTCAAGCCCATCAACCCCTATTCGACAGTCGACTGGGAGGGCGTCGGCGTTGCACCTGATGTCAAAGTGAAG
>JALYXS010000014.1 GCA_030946965.1 Acidobacteriota bacterium | reverse complement strand
ACGAACTCGGATTCGTGCCGCTGTCCAAGACCGGCGCCGAAATGCTGTTCGAAGTTTTCAGCCAGCGCTACGAGCGGACCTCGACCCTGGTGACCAGCAACCTGCCCTTTGCCGAGTGGACCGAGGTACTGGGTTCGGAGCGGCTGACTGGTGCGCTGCTGGATCGCTTGACCCACCATGTCCACATCCTGGAAATGAACGGGGATAGCTTCCGGCTCAAGAACAGCAGGAAAAAGAAGGACCCCGGCCCACAATAACCTGGGGGAGCTTGACCTGACCCCACGGCCAAGAACCCCCGCCCCCTGATTAAGATGGCGAAGTGTCTTTTGGCCCAGCGCGGATGCCGTCGCTAAAGCTAGGGACGCACGGTGGATTCGATGTGCGTCTCAAGCTGCAAGGGACCACAAGAGTAAAGAAATCGACGACGACGAACCGAAGGTTTCCGGATCGTAAAGCTGCGGTCATCGCACCGACGCGCGGCAACGCCACCTTCAAGTTGGCAGATCGAGCGCTGACCTATTAACTTGACCGCCGACGGAACCGAGGAAGTGGTTCCCTTTTCCTCCGCCGTGGTGGGAAACTTTTACTCCGCCCTTGACAATTCGTCCTGAAAACCCTCGTTTTCGCTACAGGCTGAATTCGGAGACTAATTTTGAGGCGACTTTCGAACACAGGATTCAGGGAGTTCTGCACGGGGCGGAACGAGCTTCTGTTGAGGATTTTGAGGCTCTGTAGCTCGCACTTTTAACGGTCTCCGCAGGGCTATCCGTTGACGGCGGAAGGGAGAAACATACCGCGAGTGCCTAAATTTAGACGAGTGACGGTCTGTGCCTCGGGGGGGCTCACCAACGTAATCCAAACTATTTCATCTTTCCGGGCAATGACGCTGCGCGCGAACACCTTCGGAGGCTGCTCAATGCCGCTCCTCAAGACCATAAGCACAACGATATGCCCTTGCCGGAGAAGCCAGTCTTCCCTTATGTGCGAGACCTGAGGATACCGACGCTGATTCTCACTGGCTCGGGTGACATTGCAGACAACCAAGCTGTGGCTGGTGCCCTGGTCATGGCAATACCCGGAGCTACACGCGTTGTGGTACCCGGTGCTGGACACTTGATGTATCTGGAAAAACCAGAGGTCTTCTCCTCTTTGGTGAGCGGATTCCTGAAGTCCCATGGCTTCTGAACGACAAGATCGATGGCGTAGAAGAAGTGGTGTTCAAACCCGTCGAGGAGCGGCGCCTGTAATAGGTTCAACCCGATTAGTCGCGCAGCGTTTACGATGGGCCGGCGTCCGCACCTAAACAAACGCTACGCCGTTGATCGCGGTTTGATGTTTAGAAGCCCACATTTGATACCATGCCGATGAATGAACCAACGCCGAAATCATTGCATTTTTGCCTTGTTCGGCATGGCGCTGCTGTCTAGTTGGAGTAAACTAAACGCCCAGATCGTCGCCATCACCGCCGGAACGGTCATCGACCCGAAGAGCGGTACCGAGAGGAAAAGCCAGACCATCCTGGTAGAGGCGGGCAAGATCAAAGAAATAGGAAGTGAACTCCGAATCCCACCGGAAGCGATCCGGATCGATCTTTCAAACGAGGTTGTCTTTCCAGGGTTGATGGACGCGCACACGCACCTCCTAGCGACCGTCGATTCGAAGTGGGATCTTGGCGATTTCTGGATCATGTCGCTTCAACGCCGGCAAGGTTATCGAGCAATCGGTGGGGCGCAGCATGCCAGGGACATGCTACGGAGCGGTTTTACGACCGTTCGAGATGTAGGGAATTCGGGCGACCATCTGGACGCGGACTTGGAGAAAGCGATCCGATTCGGCGTCGTCCCCGGCCCAACACTCATTTTCTCAGGAAGAATCATCGGCCCGTATGGTGGACAGTTTTGGGATACTCCGGCGGACGCGAAGCTTTTAGAGAACCCGGAGTACCTATTTGCTGATTCGCGCGACGAAATGCGCAAGGCTGTGAGAGAAAACGTCTATTGGGGTGCCCGCATTATCAAGATCGTCGTCGATGGGCAGAAATATCTCTACTCGGAGGACGATATCAGGTTCATCGTGGAGGAGGCGGCCCACGCTGGATTGAAGGTCGCCGCACACGTTCAGAGTGCTCGTGGAGCACATGCGGCAATCGAAGCAGGCGTTGCGTCCATCGAACACGGATGGATTCTCAGCGATGAGGATCTTGCCCTTGCCAAGAAGAACAAAGTCTCCCTTGTGAGTACCGACTTTACCATCGGTGCGCTAGTGGCGAACGGAATGGATCTCGAAGCAGCGAAGCGAACCCATACGCGGTATGTAGTGCGTTTGAAGCGTGCATATGAAGCCGGAGTGGATATTGTCTTTGGTACTGACGTGATGGCCGAAACAAAAGGTCGCACCCGTGGAGAAATGGCGATCGACTACGTGGACAGCTTCCGCGAAGCGGAAATCCCACCGATGACTGTTCTCCAGGCCATGACCTCTCGGGCGGCAACCTTGCTGGGTGTCAACGAGGAGCGTGGAGCCATTGGCGTAGGCCTCGCCGCTGACTTGGTTGCGAGCCCGCTAAACCCTCTTCGCGATCTCAATGGGTTGAAGAAAATCAATTTTGTCATGAAAGAGGGTCGTGTCTTCCGAACGCCCTAAACTCACTTGGAACTCCCGGTGTTCTTCATGGCCACTTTACTAACCTCGGCGGTGATCGGAAGCGTGACGGCTCGGACTTTCTCGGAGCCGATGAACCACTGCCTTGGGAAGCCTCTTCCGACGATAATGTCACCGATTAGCCTCGGTCATCTCAGATCCGCCTATTCGACACTGTTTAATGCCAAACATGCTATGTATACAAAGTTGCTGGGCCGATTAACGGACGTGACTCGACGGAAGTGCTTATTCACGTTCGGAGCTGCGTTCTCGGCGAAAGCGGGCACGAGCTTATCGGATGTATGGCGGAAGATTGCGGCTTCAACAGATGGCGTTGTCGGAGCGGCCGCTTTGAATCGATGAAGTAGGAAGCGCGATCATAAGTGGCGTCGGCAGCCTGATATTTCCCCTGGCTCGTTTTCAATTCAGCAAGCGACCGCAAGCGATTGGGGAGTAGATAAAGTTCGCCGCTTGTTTGGGTTAAAGCGACCGCGGCGTTCGCTGTCGCCTCGGCTTTGGGTAGATCGCCGGCGTTCCGGTAAATGTCCGCGAGATCGAACTGAGCATCAGCCAAAAGTCGCTGAAATCCGCCGCTCGTCGCGAGATTAATTGCGCCCTGCAGTTCTTCGATAGCATCCGGAAAGTGATTCTGCGCGACGGCGATGCCCGAGGCCGTAATGAGCGCTTGTGTTTCTTTGACATGCTTCTTGTGTAAGCGCGCTTCAGTAATGATCTTCTCGGCGAGTTGTTGCGCGGCGTCCAGTTGGTTCATGCCTTTCAGAGCCTGGAGGCGGCCTTCGTAGATTAAAAACTGAAACCCGCTATCCGGATTTCCGGGGGCGACGTTCAATGCTTTGTCGAAATATTCAATCGCTTCCCCGTAGGATCCCACCAGAACGAGACCCGTTCCGATCGCCGCCAGATACCTGATTTGAGCTCCAGTATCGTGAAGAGTCGTGGCGCCGATGAGAGCACCGGCAACCCTTTGGCGGGCTGTCTGAATATCGCCTTCCAGGAACAGAGCGAAGCCGATCTCGCCTGAGGCCCGGTTTTGCCACTTTTTATTTCCCAGCACGTTTGCGAGTTCAAGGACCGCTTCCCAGTCCCGGAGCATCGGCTCTGCGTCCAACTCTCCATCAATATCTCCGCGGACGGCTAGACAGAAAAGCCGGAGGGGATAATCGGATTTTAGAAGTGGATTCGTATCGAGCTGTCGGCCGAGGTCTTCCGATGTCCCGGGTAAAGATCGTTCCTCCATGGTGGAGCGGATCAATCCGAGATGAGAATAGAGCGTGTTTCGCTCATCACCCCGAGCCCCATACAGGCTCTCGGCTTCTGCAAATAGTGGCCGCGCATCTGCCCAGTTGTACAAATCCCCGAGGTGCAGCGCCTTTGCTAAAACCTTCTCTGGCTCGTCAGAATCTTGGGCGCGGGAACTGGAAACCCATATCGAAGAAATGAGGAGTAAAACAAGGAACCGCACTTGGTAGGCACCCGAAATAGCTTCGCCCATTTTACCGTGCCGGGCGGGTGAAGTGTTTTGAGGGCTTACCGGCGAGGATGTTGGCAGAGAGGCGAAATTCGAGGCCGCCGATTGTTTTGCATTCTACGTTAATTAAGCTGACGCTCCTGCCAGTGTGATCGTGAAGCCCCACAACATGCGAGCCTCGCCGTCTTCGGTAATCGATCCGAGATGGCCCCAGTCCACCTGCGCCTGCTTACCCGGCGGCGTCGCAAATCTTCGCACCGCCACC
>JALYXS010000008.1 GCA_030946965.1 Acidobacteriota bacterium | reverse complement strand
CCAGAAGTACCTTCGTGGCCACGAAGTTTTCGTCAGTAGCACGGTGAACTGCCTCCCGGCGCCCCGTAAAGGCTCGATGCCAAGCTGGAATTCCCAGACTTGGCTAACGGGAGTATTAGGAATCGATTCCCGGCAGAGGGTTGAGTTGGTTAGCCAAGCGGGTGCCGGCCGGGCTTTCACAAGCCAAGCCGGTATGACCAAAAGTGCGACGATACTGTCTCTTCACCCTATTCACCCCGCACGGTACCGGTCGCAGCCGGCCGGTATCGCGCGGTAGACGAAATGCCGTCCGCCAGTCCGAAGTGTTTTTCTACCGCAAGTACGCGTCGTCGCCGCGAATCCAATCTTCCCGAACCGGCGAAAACACGTCAATCACCACCGAGTCCTCTAGCGCTTCCACCATGTGCGGTGCATTCGGCGGAATCTGAAGACTCTCGCCGCCTTGCAGAATCGTCTCCTCGCCTTTCACCACCCAACGCAATTTCCCCGATTCCAAATTCGCAATCTGTTCGTTCACATGGCTGTGCATCGGCACCACCGCGCCTTTCCGCAGAATCAGCCTCGCAATCGTGATGGTCTCGCCGTGGATCACCTTCCTGCCGACCAGCGGATTCATCTGCTCCGCCGCGACTTCATCCCATTTGTGAAGGCTCATTTCGCCCCGTATTCTAACATTGGGCAAGCACATGCGAGCCGCTATCGATGGCACGCCGCTCACACTTTCCAGCGGCGGCCTCGCGCGTTACACTACCGGGATCGCCGTCGCGCTCGCCGAGGAATTCCCCGAAGATGAATATCTGCTGCTCTCCGATCAGCCCTTTTCACTGCCACCGCGCGCTCCTTCGAACTTGAGAAAAGCTTCGGGCCCCCTCACCCGGAATGAGCGCCGTTGGTGGTTGTGGGGCGCGAGCCAGGCGATTCGGCGCGAGCGCGTTCAAGTCTTTCACGGAACCAACTTCGCGGTTCCCTATCTAAAACGATCGCCGTCCGTTCTCTCCCTCCACGACCTCTCGCCCTGGATGGATATTGCCTGGCATCACGCCGCGGACCGCACCCGCCGGCGCACGCCATGGCTCATCAAGCTGCGAATCGCGACCATGATTCTGACGTTGAGCGAAGCGGTGCGCAAGCAAGCCATCGAGCGATTTCGCATCGATCCCTCGCGTATCCTCGCCGTGCCGCTCGCGGCCTCGCCGGACTTTCATCCAGTAGAGCCGGTCCCGGCCAAACCTTACTTCCTCTACGTCGGCACGCTCGAGCCGCGAAAAAACTTGCACCAGCTTTTGGACGCTTGGCGCGCCGTTAAACAGGTTCACGATATCGACCTCGTTCTCGCCGGACGCCGCCGCGAGGATTTTCCGGAACTCCCTCCCGAGCCCGGCGTGCGCCTGCTTGGCGAAGTTCCCGACGCCGATCTCCCCGCGCTCTATTCCGGCGCGCTCGCCTTCGTTTATCCGTCGCACTACGAAGGCTTCGGACTGCCGGTCCTCGAAGCCATGCAGTGTGGCGCGTTCGTGATCGCGTCGAACGATCCCGCCATTGGCGAGGTAACCGCGGGAGCCGCCGTGAGAACCGGCTCCGTGAAAGAACTTATCGATGCCCTGACCAACGCGGTTGAGCAACCCGAATGGGTGGCGGAACATCGCGAAAAATCGCTGCGCCGCGCTCGCGACTTCTCGTGGCCTCGCACCGCGCGCTTAACCCGGGAGGTCTACACTGCCGCCATTGAGCGATTCGGGCGCGCCTGAAAATAAACCCGCCGCGCTGATGCTTTCGCCCGAAGCGCCGTATCCGCTACACGGCGGAGGATCGCTGCGCACGGCATCGCTTCTCGGCTATCTTGCGCGCCACTATGCCGTGGATCTCATTGTCATCCGCGAACCGCAAGCCGCCGACCCCCTCCTCGCGCTGCCCCCCGGACTGGTTCGCAACATTCACGTTATCGAACTTCGGCATCACGCCAAGACCACTGCCGCACGGGTGATCCGCAACGGCGTGCGATTCGTGCGCCGCGTTCCGCCGCTCGTCGACCGGTTCAGCGGTTTCGAAGCGCAAGTCGCGGCCGCCGCGCGCGGGAAGCGATACGAAGTCGCCGTCGCCGAACATTTCTGGTGCGCGCCCTACATCGATCGACTGGCAACCGTAAGTAAAAGGACGGTGCTCGATTTACATAACATCGAATCCGTCCTGCACGCCGGATGCGCCGCGACCGAACCGCGCTTAGCCGCGATCGGCCATCGCCATTTCTACACCGCTTCCCGGGCTCTCGAAACGGCTTTATTCCCGCGATACTCCCAACTCCTCACGGCATCGGACGAGGACGCGCATCGCGTCCGCGAAATTTGTCCCGCGGCAAATGTATCGATCTACCCAAACGCCCTGCCGTGGTGCCCCGAGCCTTCCATCGCGCGGGAATTCGCAATCGCATTCTCCGGGAATCTCGAATACCATCCCAATCAAACCGCCGTGCGATTTTTCGCCGGCGAAATTTGGCCTGGTCTCCGCGAGCGCTGGCCCGGCCTCCTCTGGCGCCTCATCGGGAAGAATCCCGAAGCGGTCCGGCGTTATACACAAGGCGATTCCCGCATTCAACTCACCGGACCCATTCCCGATGCCATCGCGGAACTCGCGGCGGCAAGCGTAGTGGTTGCGCCGCTGTTAACCGGCAGCGGAACCCGGCTGAAGATCCTCGAAGCGTGGGCCGCCGCGCGCCCCGTCGTCTCTACCCGCATCGGCGCGGAAGGATTGCCGGCGAAACACGGCGAAAATATTCTGCTAGCCGATTCCGCTTCCGAATTCATTCAAGCCGTTTCCGAATTACTCGGAAATTCCGAAATGCGGGATCGTTTAGGAAAAGCCGCACGCCTGGAATTCGAGCGTAATTTCACCTGGGAAGCCGCCTGGCGCGGGTTACAACTGTGATTCCGAACCTCGGAGCAGTACAACCAACTACCGGGTAAAGGGTTTACAAACTATACTGGTTAAGTCTGAATGCGCTTTGCGATCGACGCCCACGCCATTGGCCGCCACCTCACCGGAAATGAGGTTTACGCCCGTAGCCTCCTGCAAGGATTTGCGCGTGTCGATAAAGAATCCGAATTCCTAACTTATATCTCGATGAAAGAGGCGGAAGCGTTTATTCCCGAACGCTTTCCCGTCCGGTACATTTCCAGCAATCCGTTTCTGCGCCTTGGATTCGGCCTTTCGCGCCGTTTGCGGCAAGACCGTCCGGCGCTCGTCCACGTGCAGTATACGGCTCCGTTATTCTGCCCCGTTCCGGTGGTCGTGACCGTGCATGACGTAAGTTTTTTGGATCACCCGGAGTATTTCAAACGCGGGCGCAGTTGGCAATTGAGTCTGACGGTCGAGCGGACCGTGCGTGCCGCTTCCCGCATCTTGACCGTGAGCGAATTTTCGCGCAACGCAATTGCCAGAGCTTATAACCTCGATACCGCGAAAATATCCGTGGCGCCGTACGCCGCCAGCCCGAGTTTCCGTCCGGTTAATCGAAACCACGCCGCGGCCGAGGTTCGTTCGCGTTTTCAGATCGCCACGCCTTACGTGATGAGCGTGGGGGATTTGCAGCCGCGAAAAAATCACATTGGATTAATTGCGGCATTTGCCGCCGTCGCGCGCGCGCATCCGGGCCTGCGCCATCAGTTGGTGCTTGTCGGAAAAGACACATGGTTCAGTTCGAAGGTTCATGACGCCGCCAGAGATTCCGGCGTGGCCGACCGCATCCGGTTCACCGGTTTTGTACCGGATGAAGAACTGCTGCAGCTTTACAACGCATGCGACTGTTTCGTTTTCCCTTCGTTCTACGAAGGCTTCGGGATTCCAATTCTGGAGGCCATGGCGTGCGGGCGCGCGGTGGTGTGTTCGAACACGTCGGCAATGCCCGAAGTCGCCGACGGCGCGGGAATTTTGTTCGATCCGTATTCGACCGGCGAGATTGCGCGGGCGATGACGGACGTTCTGCTCGATGCCGAATTGCGCGGCCGCATGGAGCGCTTGGGGCTGCAACGCGCGACTCTGTTCAATTGGCAGAAGACGGCCCAGCAAACGCTTCAGGTTTATCGAGAAGTAGCGGAAAGCCACCAGGCCGCGGGTCCAATGAAATCCTCCCCCGCTTACCGCCAATGATTCCGTTTGTTTTTCTATTTCTCGCGCTGCCCGCTTCCGCCGCTACCACTCCCACCGGCTTCCCCTTCGCCGATGAAGATCTCAACTTCACTATCAATTGGCCTAGCGGATTAAGCCTTGGCGAGGCCCACATGCGGGCTCGGCATTCCACTTCAACGCGCCCGCCCAACTCGCCGCAATGGGA
>JALYXS010000173.1 GCA_030946965.1 Acidobacteriota bacterium | reverse complement strand
GCCCTGCTCTGACCATGGTAGTGTTATATTCCCGGCCGATTACCTGCGGGACCGGAATGACGATGTTTTTGGCTCCACAGGAAAGGCACTGGATGAACCAGTCACCTTCGCTATGCTCGGGACAGCTGGCAAGCTCGATCCGGCAATGTTTGCAGTGATACATGCGGTTTATGTTCTTTGAGGTCGCAAGTTGCAACCTGCAACCCCAAACCTTTATTTGTCTTCGGGTGGTTGTGAACCCTATGCGCCGTTTTGGACGCGTGGGTGGGCGGACTTCAGCTATTCGATTTCGTCAACGGGGACTTAGAAGTGCATCCCGCCACTGCAAATCAGCACTTCGCCGGTAACGAAATCGCTCAATGGCGAGCAAAAAAATAATACCGGCCCCGCCGCTTCGTCCGCCGTACCCGCGCGTCCCAGCGGGCTCATCTGCTTCACGGCTTCCAAAACTTTCGGCTGCACGCCCACCGGAATCTCGCGTCCGAGGACCTCGATGGTCGCGCCTTCCCGATTGAGCGGCTGAATTAACCGCGTCTCAATCAGCCCGAACCCGACGCAATTCACATTCACGTTGTATCGTCCCCATTCTTTAGCGAGCGTGCGCGTTAGACCGATGATCGCGGCTTTGCCGGACGCATACCCGGCCTGCCCGGGGCTTCCATCCGTGCCTGAAATCGAGGTGATGTTGACGACCTTGCGCATCACGCGCCGCCCCTCGGCTATCTCGCGCTTGGCGGAATCGCGGATGAAACCGGAAGCCGCGCGCAAGATGCGAAACGGCGCAACCACGTGGATGTCGAGCATGGCCTGAAACTGCTCATCGGTTGTCTTCTGGATGACGTTGTCCCAGGTGTACCCTGCATTGTTAACAATGATGTCGAGCCCTCCGAGCCGCGCGACGGTCGCATCCACCAACTTTTGCGGAAACGCCGGGTCCGTCACATCGCCCGAGTATTGGGAGGCCCGTCCACCCTCGGCGGAGATTACGGCGTGCGTTTCCGAGCAAGGCTCCGCATCGAGGTCGTTCAGCATCACCGCAGCCCCGGCCGCCGCAAGCTGCCGGGCGATGGCGCGCCCGATGCCCCGGCCCGCTCCGGTTACCAAAGCCGTCTTCGATGGAAGCGAGATCATCGCAGCAAATCTTCCAATTGAATTTTCGTATCGGTCTTCTGGTCGCGATATTTGATAATGACGGGCGTGTAGAGCGAGATGCCCCAGTCCTTTCCCGGCCCGGAAGTAATCGCGCGCGACCCCGCCACCACCACGGCTTCTTCTGGAATCACTAGTGGACCGTCGCCGGTCGCGCGATGCACGATATTGCGCACAATATCGTAAACGGGTGTCGAGCGGTTCAGAATGGTTCCCGTTCCGAGCACGGCGCGCCGGCGAACGACAGCGCCCTCATAGACGCCGCAATTGCCGCCAACCAGCACGTCGTCTTCAATAATGACGGGCATTGCGCCGACCGGCTCCAGAACGCCTCCGATCTGCGAAGCCGCCGAGATGTGACAATTCTTCCCGATCTGCGCACAGCTCCCGACGAGCGCGTGAGAATCGATCATGGCGCCTTCGTCCACCCAAGCGCCCACGTTGATATACATGGGCGGCATGCACGTGACGCCCTTGGCAATGTAGCAGCCGTCGCGAATGCTGGAGCCGCCTGGCACGATCCGCACGCCGCTCTGGGTAGAGAACTGGTGAACGGGATAAGTGGCCTTATCGAAGAAAGGCTGCCGCGCGGAATTTACCGACATATCCACAATACCGCCCATCCGGAAGCCGAGCAGAATGCCTTTCTTCACCCAGCCATTGACGCGCCAACCGCTAGGGGCGCTCGCGTCGGGTTCAGCCGCGCGCACGGCCCCCGAGTTCAGCGCGGCCTTGAAACGCTGGAATAGATCGAAGTGCGCCTCCGTGTAAGCTGGCGGCTTCTCGTCGAAAAGCCGTTCGATTTGAGTTTGCAGCGTCTCAGTTTGCAACGTGCTCTCTTTTCAGCAGCCCGGCCTTGAGCAGCACGTCTTGAATTTTTGCCTCGCTTTCGAATTTGGGCGGCACCATCGGCAAGCGGTAGATCGGTTCCAGCAGCCCCATCATCGCCATTCCCGCCTTCACGGGAATCGGGTTCGATTCCACGAAATTAATGTTCATCAGCGGCAAATATTTCCGCTGCAGCTCGCGCGCTTTCGCGAAATTCCCTTCGAGCGAATGCCGCGCCAGCCGCATCATTTCTCCGGGAATCTGGTTTGACACAACAGATATAATCCCTTGCCCGCCGAGCGCAATGACGGGCAGCGCGATCGCGTCGTCGCCGGAGAGCACCAGAAACTCCGCGGGCACTTGGTGGATGACGGAAGCAATCTGCGAAATATTTCCGGACGCCTCTTTGACGCCCACGATATTCTCGATTTCAGCCAGCCGCGCGAGCGTCCCCGGCTCCACGTTTACACCCGTCCTTCCCTGCACGCTGTACACGATAATAGGAAGCCCGATCGCTTCGGCAATCATCTGGAAGTGCTGAAATAGACCCTCTTGCGTGGGGCGGTTGTAGTAGGGCGTGACCGAGAGAATTCCATCGGCCCCGAGGGACTCGATCTCGCGCGCGAGTTCGATCACCTCGCGCGTGTTGTACCCGCCCGCCCCGGCGAGCACCGGCGTCTCGCCTTTGGCTTCGTCGACGGCGATCTCGATCACGCGGAGATGCTCTTCGCGCGACAGCGTCGGGCTTTCGCCGGTGGTTCCGCACGGCACCAGAAAGTCGATACCTTCCTCGATCTGGCGGCGAATCAAGCGCCGCAACGTTTGCTCGTCGAGCGAGAGATCGCCGTGAAAGGGCGTTACCAGAGCCGTACCGCAACCTGTGAACATGGTCATGTTATTTCACCGAAACAGGATTTCGCCGAATTCATAGAAGCCTTTTTTGCCGGCGATCCATTCCGCCGCCTTCAGCGCGCCGTGCGCGAAACCGTCGCGGCCGCGGGCGGAGTGCCGTAGCGTAATGGTATCGAACGCGGAGTCGAACCCGATTTCGTGCGTGCCGGGATGCGCTCCCGCGCGATTCGACGCCACGTCGATCGCGCGCGCGTAGCCCGCCTTCTTCATTTCCTCGATCAGCTTCAATAAGGTGCCGGAAGGCGCGTCCTTCTTCGCGGAATGATGAATTTCATACGCCCAGCTTTCGTAGTCCGGCTCCCGCGCGAGCAGACGCGCCGCTTCGGACACAAGACGGAAGAAGGCATTCACGCCGACCGAATAGTTAGGACTCCACACCAGTCCGATGCCGCTTTTTTCGACTATCTTTTTGATGTAATGCAGTTGCTCCAGCCAGCCCGTGGTCCCTATGACGATGTTCACGCCGAGAGCGGCGATGCGCTCGACGTTTTCGACGACGGCCGAGGGGACGGAAAAGTCGATGGCGACATCGATATCGCGGAATGCTTCGCGGGTGATGCCTTCGAAGTTGGCGTTGTTGTGTTCATCGAGCGTGAGCGCGACGGTGAAGCCGTGAGCGGGCGCGAGTTCTTCGATGCGCCGTCCCATTTTGCCGTAGCCGATAATAGCGAGCCGCTTCATAAAATTGTGGCGGCACGCAAGAGTGCGTGCGCCACAAGAGCCACATTAGACATCGAAGACCTCTGGAT
>JALYXS010000612.1 GCA_030946965.1 Acidobacteriota bacterium | reverse complement strand
ACTTTCTCCACCTTGGCGAGACCTTCATTCTGTCCCGTCTTGCTGAAGCGAACAACGGAGACTTGCTCAACCGGGTCGGCGGTCTCGGCGTTTGCCCGGAAGCCTGCTCCGGTAAAGGCGGCTGCCGAAATTCTGAAAAATGCTCTGCGCGTTAATTTCATCGGTTTGTTTCCATTATGCATTTCGTTCCGGGCGGCTAAAAGTTACGGCGGCGTGATTCACTTGCATGAGGCAGTCCAATATGGCATGCTGGCTCTAGATGTTCGAAAGGCCCAGTCTCGACAGCCACTCCGAAACGCCCCTCTACCAGCAGCTTTCGAAACATTTTGCTGAAATGATTGCTTCCGGACGGCTTGTCGTGGGAGAGCGGTTGCCCGCCACCCGCGAATTGGCTGGCCTGCTTGGCCTGAATCGCACGACCGTCTCTGCCGCTTACGAGCGCCTCGAAGAGGATGGTTTGATCTCCGGCCAAGTGGGTCGCGGTAGTTTCGTCACCGGGATCGGCGCACGGAAGCAGAACGGCCCGAATTGGGATGAGATGCTGCGCCCCATTTGCGGCGTCCAGCAGCCATCGTTTCCCGCGGCGTTACTCAGCTTTGCGACGTCCCGGCCTTCGGAAAAACTTTTTCCGTTGGACGATTTCAGAAAAAGCGCGCAGGAGGTGATGGACGGGCCCGATTTTGCGTCGGTTCTACAACTGGGTTCGCCGGGCGGATACGAACCCCTGCGGCAGTACCTGCTGGCCGAAGCGCGCCGCGAAGGCACCGCGGGCGCGGACGACGATTTGCTCATCGCGAACGGATGCCAGCAGGCGCTCGACCTCATTCGCACCGTGCTGGTGGGGCAGGGCGATCGCGTGGCGCTGGAAGATCCCGTGTTTCCCGGGCTCAGGAATATTTTCATGCAGGCCGGCGCGGCATTGTCGGGCGTGGCGGTGGGACGCGATGGCATGGAGCCGGACCAGTTGGATCGCGTCATCGCGAACGCTCCGCCCAAGCTGCTGATGATCATCCCCAATTACCAAAACCCCACGGGCGCGACAATTCCTCTGGCCGCGCGCCAGCGGATTTTGCGCGCGGCGCGCGATGCGGGGTCGATCATTATTGAAAACGATATTTATGGAGCGCTGCGCTACGAAGGCGAAGCTTTGCCGACGCTCAAGCAAATGGATGAAAGCGGAGGCACCGTCCTGCTCCGCAGTTTCTCGAAGATTACGTTCCCCGGCCTGCGTGTCGGATGGGTGATCGGTCCGCGTTCGTTCATCGCCCGGCTAACTCAAGCGAAGCAGCTTAGCGATCTGCACACGGACCAGTTCTCGCAGGCGGTTCTGCTTCGGTTCGCGCAATCGGGAAACATGGCAAAGCATCAAGCGCGCACCTTGCAGACTGGCGGCGAGAGGCTTCGCGCGGTGTTGCGGGCTTGTGAGAAATATATGCCGGAACGTACGCGCTTTTCGCGTCCGCAAGGCGGGATGAATTTGTGGGTAACTTTGCCGGAAACGCTGGATGCGGCCGAAATTCTGCCGCGCGCGCAACGGGAGGGTGTCACGTATTTGCCGGGTCGTTTCTTCGGAGTGGCGCAGACCCATTCGAGCGGGTTGCGTTTGAGCTTCGCGGGTTTGACTCCGGAACAGATCGACCGGGGCGTCGGCCTGCTCGGAAAAGTTTTCGCGGGTGAGTTGGAAGCCCGGCGGGCGAGCGACCGCGAACCGGCGCTTGCAATGGTGTAGTGGAGACAAGGAGAGACGATGTACTTCGACGATACGTTCCGATTGAAGGTTGGACTGGCGGAAATGTTGAAAGGCGGCGTTATTATGGACGTCGTCAATGCCGAACAGGCGCTGATTGCCGAGAAGGCCGGAGCCGTGGCGGTGATGGCGCTCGAGCGCGTGCCCTCGGATATTCGCAAGGATGGCGGAGTGGCGCGAATGTCGCCCGTCGGGATGATCCGCGAAATTATGGCGACGGTCAGCATTCCGGTGATGGCCAAAGCGCGCATCGGACACTTCATGGAAGCGCGAATATTGGAAGCCCTTGGCGTCGATTACATCGACGAAAGCGAGGTTTTGACGCCTGCCGACGAAGAACATCATATCGCCAAGCGCGATTACAAAGTTCCGTTCGTATGCGGGGCGCGCAATCTGGGCGAAGCTCTACGGCGCATCGCCGAGGGCGCCGCGATGATTCGCACCAAGGGCGAAGCGGGTTCGGGCAACATTGTTGAAGCCGTCCGCCACATCCGTACAATCGTGCGCGAGATGAAGCAGCTGACGGTGCTTGGAAAAGAAGAACTAGTCGCCGAATCGAAGAAGCTACAGGCTCCTCTGGAACTGGTGGAGTGGGTTGCCGAACATGGGAAGCTTCCGGTGCCGAACTTCTCCGCGGGTGGAATCGCCACCCCGGCCGATGCGGCATTGGTGATGGAGCTCGGCGCCGAAGCCGTGTTCGTCGGTTCGGGAATTTACAAATCGTCAGATCCCGAGGCCCGCGCCCGCGCCATCGTAAAGGCGACCACATATTATAAAGATCCGATCAAGCTGCTCGAAGCCAGCGAGGGTCTCGGCATCGGCATGGCTGGGCTCGATATTTCAAAGATGCACGAATCCGAACTGATGCAGACGCGCGGCTGGTAGGATGAAGCGCGTCGGTATACTGGCACTGCAAGGCGATTTTGAAGCACACGGAAAAACGCTCGCGCGAGCGGGTGCAGAACCGGTGTTCGTGCGCACGCCCCGCGACCTTGGGCATGACGTTGGGTACATTGACGGCCTGATTATTCCGGGAGGCGAAAGCACGACCATGCTGAAGCTCTTGCGAGCCGAAAACATGATTGAGCCGCTCGCGGAGTTCGGGCGGACACATCCCATTTTCGGCACGTGCGCGGGCGTGATACTTCTTGCGAAGGCAGTGTCGAACCCGGCGCAGGAAAGCTTGGGCCTGCTGGATCTGGACGTGGAGCGTAACGGGTATGGCCGCCAGATCGATAGCCGTGTTGCGACTCTCGAGCCGAGCGCCGATTTTGCGCGCCGCACGGGTGAACGCGGAAACTTGGAAGCGGTTTTTATCCGCGCGCCGATCATCCACCGCGTGGGGCCGGATGGCCGCGTGCTGGCCGAATATCAAGGCAACCCCGTGCTGGTCGAGCAAGGCCGGCATTTGGCCGCGACCTTCCATCCGGAGCTCACTTCGGATTTGCGGGTCCATGAGTTGTTCCTAAGCAAACTGTGAAACAGGTTCTGTTTGTCTGCATCGGCAACTGCTGCCGGAGCCAGATGGCCGAGGGTTTCGCGAATATTTATGGCCGGGACGTTTTGTCGGCGAGCAGCGCCGGACTCGCGCCAACCGTCTTGATCGATGCCGATACGCTGCGCGCCATGCGGGAAAAAAATATCGACATCTCGCTACAATTTCCAAAACGCTTCGATCCGCTGGAAGCCCTCGATTGCGACTTGATCGTCAATATGAGCGGCTATGACTTGCCGGAGCCTGTGAAAGCGCCCGTGCGCGAGTGGAGAATCCGCGATCCGTTCCGCCTGCGTCCGGAAATTTATAAGCAGGTTTGCGACGAGATCGAGAATCAAGTGATGCAGTTGATTCTCGAACTGCGGCGCGAAGCTAAGTGAGTGGAAGGAAGCGCGCCAGTTTCGCCGCGCTAATCCCTTGGCCCACATGGCGCGGATTATGTTCGGCAATGTGGACGATTAGCCCGATGACGGTCGTGGGGTGCCGCTTGCGGCCGACATACCGGGGATCGGCGAACGTTGCGGGATCGGCGGATTTAGCAAGTTTGCGGCTGGTAGGTTTTGGTCCGCGGCGATTCCTGAATTTTGTCCAGAAAGCCGCCGACGCTCAAAACCCGTCCCAAGGGTCTCTCCGACATTCCGTCCTGTCCTGGCGATTACGGGTGTAGCGCACAGGGTTTCGTGGAACAGGATAGTTGTTATTACGATGATGGCTGCAATGTTCCTTATTACTAAATAACGGGAAATTGTTGCTATGCGGTTACTCCCATTCTGATCGATATCGACGGAGATGGCTTCGATTTGACCGATGCGGCTCACGGAGTCCTATTCGATTTTATCGGTGACGGGAAGAAAGAACGAATTGCCTGGCCGGCGCGAGGTTCCACAAATGCGTGGCTTGTGCTTGATCGCAACGGAAACGGGAAGGTTGACAGCGGGAAGGAGATGTTCGGGAACGTTACAGAGCAGCATACGTCAGTCCATCCTAAT
>JALYXS010000636.1 GCA_030946965.1 Acidobacteriota bacterium | reverse complement strand
ACCGGGTGCGAGTAGGCCTTCCAACCCGGTGCGAGCTAATTTCCAACCGGCTACGATGTTTTTTCCAGCCGGGTGCGAGGTTTTCTTCCAACCGGGTGCGATACCAACCTGGATGCTCCCCGCACCGCGAGGATACGGCGGTGGACTGCGGATACCACTAAAGAAACATCGCACTTGGTTGGAAAAAGGGTTCGCCAGGTAGCCCGTCCGCGCGAGACTTTCCAGCCAAGTGCGATAGTCCTGGGAAGCTTCATTGCCAACCAAGTGCGATGTTTTGCCGGACTGCGATAATCGAAAAGAGGCAGCAATGTCAACGGCGCCGGCGGTCCGAGTAAGCGAGTACTTGGCGGCAAACTACAGGCCGGATTTAGAGCTGGTCGATGGACAGTTGCTGGCGCGCAACATGGGGGAGTACGATCACAGCAATCTGCAAGGCGCCCTGGTTGCGTGGATGCGCGGCCGACAACGCGAGTGGAACATCCGGGTGCTTCCAGAGCAGCGTCTTCAAATTGCGGCAAATCGATTTCGTATTCCCGACGTTTGCGTAATTTCTCGCGATCAAGTTATCGAGCCGGTTTTTACGCGCCCGCCTCTAATCTGCATCGAGGTGCTCTCGAAAGACGACACGCTATGCAGTATGCAGGACCGCGTGGACGATTACCACGCCTTCGGAGTGCCGAATATCTGGATTCTAGATCCAGTGAAACGCCGCGCTTATATATGCGACGGCGGCGATTTCCGGGAACCGTCCAGGGACACTCTGGAAGTTGCTTCTTCTCCGATTCGCATTTCTCTTCACGAGTTGTT
The DNA here is from genome assembly GCA_030946965.1 of Acidobacteriota bacterium. Lineage (GTDB taxonomy): Bacteria > Acidobacteriota > Terriglobia > Bryobacterales > Bryobacteraceae > JALYXS01. Next base: position 2,385 of record JALYXS010000636.1, on the reverse strand, counting down.
CGCGGATTTGGATTAAACGTTCCCAATCGCCCGAAGCGTAGTTTTCAGAGTTCCGTAGGATGGAAGGTCCGAGATCATTCTCCGTGATGTCCTCTCGCTTCGGGAGAAGCGTAATACTGTGCAATCTGCTCCGTCGACAGCTCAACGCCAATCGTTTTCGTGATGAGCGCCGCAATCTGTTGGTCGGTTTCCCCTTTGCTGCGCAGTTGTTCTATTTCATCGCTGACCATGCCGACGAAGGCTTGGACCGGAAACTGTTCCGGCGGAAGGCCCAGCGCCTGGCGTAAAGCGGTTTGCGCATCGGCGGCCTGCTGGCCGGTAACGGTCGGTCCCTGATTAGACATACGAAGCGGTCTCCTCAATATGCATTTTATCGCGCCGCCTTTAATTTGCATCGAGGTGCTCTCGAAAGACACTGGCAGTTGCTTCTTCTCCGATTTGCATTTCTCTTCACGAGTTGTTCGCGGATTTGGATTAACGTTCCCAATCGCCCAAAGCATAGTTTTCAGAGAGGATGCGGTCGGTCCGCTACTGTCCTTTGTGGCGCTTTATCGCATTCTCAAAAGGGCGATCGATATCGTTCTATCCACTTTTTTACTGATCGCGCTCGCCCCGATATTGCTACTGGTTTGCATCCTCCTCTTGCTCTTCGAAGGGCGCCCCATCTTCTACAATTCGCGCCGTTATACCGAACAAAACCGGAGCATCACGGTGTACAAGTTCCGTACGATGGCGCGCGACGCGAAGTCGGACCGGTACGACCTGCGCGGTAGATTCATGCGCGAAGGATTTCTCGATATTCCGCTGACCTGTGAAGTCTTCACGCCCATTGGCAGGCTGCTCGAACGCACTCAAATCGTGGAAACGCCGCAGTTTTTCAATGTAATTGCCGGGCAGATGAGCTTGATCGGAAATCGTCCGCTTCCTCGCGAAAACGTGGATTTATTGAAAATGCACGAGTCCTGGCGGGGAAGATTCGATAGCCCGGCTGGGATTTCGGGAATTGCACAGGTTGTTGGAAAGCTGAATTTGCAGCCCGCCGAGAGATTGGCGCTGGAAACTTCCTATTCGGACGTGTACCGCAACGGCAACATCCTGAAATGCGATCTGGTTATTTTTCTGTACACGATTCGGGCTTTTTTCCACTCGCGCTTTATGTCCTTCGATAGTGCGCAGAGCCTGCTGCGGCGTGCTCTCGCGCCTTCCGCCCCGAAGGTAGGGGCCATGCGTCCAACATCTCGATGATGTTGATCTGATATCCACAAGATATCTAGGAAGCCGACGGCGGCCCGGTTTTCACGCACCGGCGGCGCAAAAAGGCCGCGGGGTTGCCCGCGTGAATTTCAAAAGGCGGTATATCGCGCGTCACCACGCTCCCGGCGGCCGCGATCGCGCACTCGCCGAGAGTGACGCCGGGTGCTAGCGTCGCGCGAGCTCCGGCCCAGGCGCCGTCTTGCAAGACGATCGGCTTGACGATCATCCCGAACGAGGGATCCGACCAATCTTGGTTCCCGGTGCAAAGATAAGTCCCTTGAGAGAGACAGACGTTGTTGCCGAGCCGGACCAGGTCCAGATTGTCGATCCAGCAATCTTCGCCGATCCAGCAATCGTTGCCGGCAATCAGCCGCCAAGGATACTTAACGCGGACTCTGGGCTTAATTACGGCGCCGGAGCCGATTCGCGCGCCGAAAAGCCGTAACCATGCAGCGCGCATGCGATAGGAAAGTAGTGGGGAGCGCAGAATGGGAAGCCCCAACAGGAGCCATGCAACCTGCCAGGGCAGCGGCCGGCCTGGGCGATACCATTCGTCACGAAAATCAGCGAGGCGGACAGGAGACATGGCGGCGGGTATGGGCTACCTCGCCCTCGCCGGTGGGAACGCGCTCGGATCGGAATGCCATTTGCATCAGCACCGCGGCAAAACGGTCCAGCAACACCGTTTTATCGCAGTGAGCGCGAACGAACGCCGCGCCGGCGGCTCCCATTCGAACGCGGCCGGCGGGATCGTTTTTCAGTTGCAATATGGCCGAGGCAAGGGCTGCCGGACAATCCGGCCCGGTAATTAATCCGCAGCCGGACCGCTGGATAAATTTCGCCGTTTCGCTTTCCAGGTTTACGGCGGCAACCACCGGCTTTCCCGCCAGCAGATACGTCAGCAGCTTGCTTGGGATCAGCGCATCGAGCACGGCTCCGGCCTGGTTGATCACCAGAAGATCGGCCGTCCTCAGCAGGTTTACGTAATCGGCGTGAGGAGCCGTGGCGAGAAAAACGACCCGCTTCACATCGAGCCGCCGCGCTTCCGCCCGGATAGCGTGCGCGCAATTCCCTCCCCCGACGAAAACCAGACGGAGGCGCCCGGCAGCTTCAATTTGCTGGAACGCCCGG
>JALYXS010000607.1 GCA_030946965.1 Acidobacteriota bacterium | reverse complement strand
CCCGGTGAGACAAAGCCATGAATGGAGAAAGATTGCCCGGAGAAAAGATGCCTGAAACAAGAAGCGCGCCCAGTAGCCGTCCGGGCAGCGCGGGTCAGCGCCCGACTGGCGGCGATAAAGCCGTCGCGACATCGAAAAAGCAGTATTTCCGCCGCAAAAAGGTTTGCCGTTTTTGCGTCGAGAAGATCGACGACGTCAATTACAAAGATTTGCGGCTGTTGAATGCCTTCATTGCCGAGCGCGGGAAGATCGTGCCGCGCCGCATTTCGGGAGTATGCGCCCCGCACCAGCGGCGCTTAAGCGATGCAATCAAGAAGGCGCGGAATATTGCGCTGCTGCCGTTTGCGTCGGCAGTGTAAACCGGCGGTGTAAAGAGGATTTATGGAAGTCATACTCAGAGAAGAAATCGAGAAGCTCGGGAATCGCGGTGATCTGGTAAGGGTCGCCGACGGTTACGCGCGCAATTTTTTACTGCCGCGCCGGAAAGCCGTGGCGGCCACGGAGTCCAATCGCAAGATTGTGGAGCAGGAGCGTCAGGCGCATCTGCGTCGCGAGGCGAAACAGAAGACCGAGTCGGAAGATTTGGCCAAGATGCTTCAAGGTACCGTCGTGACCATCCGGCAGAAAGCCGGCGAGAACGATCAGCTCTTTGGTTCGGTCACCGTGAAGGACGTGGCCGACGGATTGGCCGCTCAGAATTTCACCATCGACCGGCGCAAGATCCTGCTCGAAGAGCCGATCAAGACGCTGGGTGAACACAAAGTCGCGGTTCGTTTGCACCGCGACGTCTCGACCGAGATTACAGTCAACGTCGTTCGCGAGACCTAACAATGCCGTTCGACCTTTCGGGCCAGACGGCTATCGTTACAGGTGCGGCAACGGGTATTGGGGAAGCGATCGCGCGGCGGCTGGCGCTGGCTGGCGCGACAGTCGCGATCGCGGATCTCGATGGCTCCGGCGCCGCGGCCGTGGCTTCCTCGATCGGTGGTTCGGCATTCGGCCTGCCGGTCGATATCACCAAGCCTTCTTCCGTGCGCGACGCTGTTGAGGCTGTTATCAAACGGACGGGCCGCATCGACATTCTGGTGAACAATGCCGGAGTCGCCGGACGCGCCGCGCCCTTATGGGAGCAGACCGACGAGGATTGGCAAAAGATTATTGCGGTGAATCTTACCGGTGTTTTCAATTTCTGCCGCGCCGTCGTTCCGGAGATGCGTAGCCGGAAGTACGGCCGGATTGTGAATATCGCTTCGATCGCCGGGAAGGAAGGCAACCCGAATATGTCGGGTTATTCCGCCACCAAGGCCGCCGTGATCGGCTTCACCAAATCGATTGCGAAGGAGGTGGCGACCGAGGGGATCTGCATTAACTCTGTCGCGCCCGCCGTGATTCGAACGAAGATCCTGGAGCAGCTTACCGATGCCCAGGTGAGCTACATGACCGAGCGCATTCCCATGCGCCGCACGGGGACGCCCGAAGAGATCGCGGCGGTGGTGCATTTCCTCGCCAGCCCCGATTGCTCATTCGTAACGGGCCAATGCTATGACGCTAGCGGCGGCCGCGCAACTTACTGAGATCGTGAGCCAGGACCCCGGGTGTATCTGGCGGCGGAGCGGACGTTTCTCGCTTGGATCCGAACCGGAGTTTCCATGATGGGCTTCGGATTTGTAGTTGCCCGCTTTGGGCTGTTCCTCCGCGAGATTCGAGCGGTGGAGCACATCGGGCACTCGGTCTTGCCGGGCGGAGTATCGGTCTGGTTTGGAACAGCGCTCGTGTTCCTGGGAGCCGCGGTGAATATCATAGCCGTGATACACCACGTACGGCTTATCCGTAAATTGAACCTGGGCGATCTTCAGGCAAACGAACCTTCCGCGCTAGGCATCTTTGTCGCGCTCACCATTGCCTTGATCGGACTGGCAATGGCGATATATCTGTTGGTGATCAGATAAGGCGTCATTTGACAACCCATGCTCCTGATCTCTACACTCACTACTTAGTAGCCTTTTCGTGGCATTGAAGAATGACCGGAGAACAACTCGAGGTATATCGGCGGCAATTGCTCGACAAAGCGGGGGAGTTGAACTCCGCCATCGAGCGCGAGATCGCCGAAGTTCCCGAGCAAGACGAACTCGCCACGCAAGACTACGGCGACCGGGCTAATTCCACTTACACTAAAGAAGCGCTTCTCCAGCAGCGGAGCCACGACAGCAGCCAGTTGATCGCCGTGCAAGACGCCTTGCACCGCATCGAAGCCGGCTCCTACGGCGTCTGCGCCGAGTGTGGCGAGCCAATTCAGCCCAAGCGATTGGATGCGGTGCCCTGGACGCCGGTCTGCATCCAGTGCCAGCGATTTCAAGATGAGATGCAATCGGATGGAGGTGCGCCTTCTCGAGCAGCCTTGTAACGGCATTTTCATCAGCCCCGTTGACCTTGGTTCACCGATTTTTCCGCAAGCTCCCGCACGGTCTTTTTTCGCTTCTTTTCCCTGACGATTGCCGCATCTGCGGTACGGCTCTAATCAAGATTTCCCGTATTCCCGTCTGCGCCACTTGTCTCCGCGCACCCCAGCCGCTCGCGGCGGATTTTTTTTGCTCCAGTTGCCGTACGCCTTTTTTAAACGAGTTCCCGCTCGACCAGTACGGCCGCTGCGCTCTCTGCCGTTCGGGCCTGCGAGGTTTCGATTCCGCCTACTGCTTCGGCCAGTATGAGGGAGGCTTGCGCGAGCTGATTCATTTGTTCAAATACGGGCGCATGAAACCCTTGACCAAGCCGCTCTCGTCTTACTTAGCCGCGGCCCTTCCAATGGATCGGCAGTTCGACGCCGTCGTGCCCGTCCCCCTGCACTGGCGGCGCGCGTGGTCGCGAGGCTTCAACCAATCCGAACTGCTCGCGCGCGCAATGGCCCGGCGCTCGGGGATTCGCGTGCTCAATTCGCTGGTCAGATCGAGAGCCACGGCCGCCCAAGCGGGCCTGACTAACACCAAGCGCCGCCAGAATGTTTCGAATGCGTTCCGCATGAAACGGGGCCGCTCGGTCCAAGGGTTAAGAATTTTATTAGTGGACGACGTGATGACGACAGGCGCGACTGGGAGTGCGTGCGCCTTGGCTTTGAAACGGGCGGGAGCGAAATCGGTTGCGCTCCTGACACTGGCGCGAGTGGATCGCAGATTCTCTGGAGCTCTTCGATAGAAATGGCGTCTTCAACCAGATTGCAGAAACCGGTGCTCGTTCTGAACGCGAGTTATGAGCCGATCAACGTCTGCGCGGCGCGGCGCGCGCTAGTTCTCGTGTTGAAAGGCGTCGCTTCAGCCGAAGAAGAATCCGCGCATTCCGTGCGATCCTCGCGGCGCTCGGTTCGTCTGCCTTCCGTCATCCGGCTGCTGGAATACCGCAGGATTCCGCATCAGACTCGCGCTCTGTCACGCAAAAATATTCTGATGCGCGACCGCTACACCTGCCAGTATTGCCACAAGACTCTGCCATCGGGCGAACTGACGCTCGATCACGTGATTCCGCGCGCGCGCGCCGGCGAATCCGCATGGGAGAATCTGGTCGCCTGCTGTCATCCCTGCAACAACAAAAAGGGATGCCGTACGCCGGAAGAGTCCGGCATGAAGTTGGCGCGGCAGCCGCGGCCATTTAGTCTTCACACGAGCCGGCATTTGATGCGCCTGTTGGGCAAGAGTGACGAGCAGTGGCGGAAATACTTATTCTATTAACACCGCTTTTCAGGCTAAATTTCCAATTGTTTAACGGCTAGATCCGTAGTACAATCTACACCTCCATTGATCGATGGGGATTCTGCCTGGGGCGGTCAGCGGAGACCGGTTTTCCCGCCAGCGATGCTGGTTAACCAGGCACTTAACCTAGATCAACAGTGAAAAGGAGAGGCTAAATGCGACACATTCGGACCAAGTTGTTCA
>JALYXS010000603.1 GCA_030946965.1 Acidobacteriota bacterium | reverse complement strand
CCCTAGCGGAAGCGATCCCGGCCGGCAAGTTCGCCTGGCGTCCGGCTCAGGGCGTACGGTCAACCAGCGAAGTCTTCATGCACATCGCGCTCGCGAATTTCTCTTTGTTAAATGTTACTGGAGTTAAAATGCCTGCTGGCCTCACTTCGCCCGATATGGAAAAAACTGTCACCGCGAAACCGGAGGTTGTCAGTTGGTTGAAACGCTCGATGGAGGCGGTCAAAACCGCTCATGCAAACCTCAAGCCCGGCGAGCTTCAGAGCAAAGTCAAGGTTAATGGCAGGGATGCGAACGTCGAAGGGATGTACCTCCGCATGCTTGTTCACGCCAATGAACACATGGGGCAACTGGTGGCGTACGCGCGGATGAATGGGATTACGCCGCCGTGGTCGGCGGGAAAGTAAAGGTTGGGGAACGACCCGCGCCTACTACGGCTTTAATAAGTACTAATCATCGGTACTAATCGCGCAGAGAACGCCGTGCCGCGGGTGTATGCTAGCGGTAATATCCCTTTCAGGTGAATCCAGTCCACATTTTTCCGTCGGCTTGCGCGGCGCTTCTCCTCTGGTTTGTTCCCGCGACCCAGGCGCAAACCGCCGGTCTCCGGATCGTCTCCACGACCACGTACTTATCCGGTCCGGTGGCGCCGGATTCGTTGGTGGCGGTCTTGGGCGATGGTCTCAGCGCGTCAACCGCGGCGCGCGATCCGGGCCGGCCGCTGCCGGAATCGCTGGGCGGAACGTCTCTCGCGATCATCGATAGCGCCCAGAATAAGCTGCCGGTGCATCTGTTGTTCGCCTCACCGGGCCAGATCAATTTCCTGCTGCCCGCGGAGACAATCCCGGGCATGGCCACACTGTCGGTAATGAGCGCGAACGGCGATACCCTCTCGGGCCAGCTAACGGTCGCTCGCGCCGCGCCCGGCCTGTATTCGCTCGACGGGAGCGGAACGGGAACAGCCGTAAATCAAGTCCTTCGCTTGCATCCCGACGGAAGTTCCGGGGAGGGTGACGATTCGGGCCAGTTATTTCTGTTCCTCTACGGTACAGGCATTCGCAACGCGGAATCGGTGGAAGTGACGGGGAATGGACAGAAACTGGCAGTTCTGTTCGCGGGGCCGGAAGGCAGCTCCCCTGGCCTCGATCAGGTGAATGTCGCGGTCCCCCAATCTCTCGCCGGCGGTCAACAGCTTGATTTGGCAATCGCGGCCGATGGCGGAATATCTAATATAGTTAGCGTTGTTATCGAGTGACTTATGGGCAAGCTGAAGCGCTCACCGCGATGGATACTGCTCCCGCTCGCTGTTGCGGCGTTTTGGGCGGCGTTCCGTCTTTCGTCGCAGACCTCTCCCGCGAATCCGGTTTCGATGCCCCAATCCGTGGGTTTTCTTATCGGCCTGGGCATCGGCGACAAGACACCTCAGGTCTGGGACGGGACGGTTGTTGTTAGCAGTGCCGTTAACGGCGCTGCTAGCGCCGCCGGCGTGCCATCGTCCGCCATAGCGAACGCAATCGTCGATATAGAAGGCTGGCGTTTCTTTTACGGCGACTCGACCGACCACCGCTCATCCTGGAAACTCAGCACGCACTACGCGCCGGGCATTTCACCGACTCCGCCCGGTCAAATATCGGAAAATGGCGTCACGGTTTATGTGCGCGAGACTTCTCCGGATTACCAGCTTCAGGTAAAGACGGCGGCAGGCAACTTCAGCTTTCGCGGCTCCGACGTACCCTATGGAACTATCGCCGCGTTCCTGAACGGCGCGGCCACGGTCCGGCGCGTGCCCGGCGTCGTCCAGTTGACCAAGTCTCTCGAGGAGCAGGATATGCCGGCGCTCGCTCAAGGGCGGGGCGCGAATGCCGACGATGTCTGGTTGAGTTATGTCGAATTCGTTCACGGCAGCGGATCGCACGCGCCGCCTCAGACGGTGAGTCAGCCCGTAACGTTCTCCCGGCTCAATGCGCCTGTTGGCGGAGATCAGGTGCTGCTGATGCATTATTCGAAATCCGCCCGCGTATGGACTGGCCCGTATCCCGTTTCGGCGTCGGGTCAGGACGTTTTCCGAACAGCCGTCGCGGTGGACGGAAGCGGCGCCGTCTGGATCTTCTGGGCGGCGAATCCGAAAGATAATTTCGACATCCACGCGCGCGCCTATTCGCGCGGTGTATTTTCACCCGAGCTGCGGCTCACCGCCGATCCCGGAACGGATCTGAATCCCGTCGCGGCGACCGATGCCGCCGGCCGGGTTTGGGTAGCCTGGCAGGCGTACCGCAACGGCGATTTACAGATTTTGACTGCGGTCCAGCAATCGAGCGGCTTTTCCCCTGAAACTATTGTTTCCGCGTCTCCCGCGAGCAATTGGCAACCCTCGATTGCGGCCGCCGCGGGCGGCGACGTGGCAATCGCGTGGGACACCTACGATAAGGGCGATTATGACGTGTACTACCGCCGGCTGCGCCTGAAGACTGGCGTAATGCAAATGGACGATCCCGTTCCCGTGGCGGCGAGCCGGAGCTTCGAGGCGCGAAGTTCGATTGCGTTCGACCCGCAGGATCGTCTTTGGGTCGCATATGAAACGGGGGCGTCTCGGTGGGGCAAGAATTTCGGCGCATATGAAACGACGGGGGCTCCACTCTATTTAAGCCACAACATTTCCCTAAAGATTTTCGATGGAAATCGCGCGTTGACGACCTCCGGCGACCTGAAGACGGCTCTGCCGCCTGCGCCGGGTTTGAATCCATTGCAAGCCCCTTGCCTATCCACCACCGCCGGCTTGTTCCTACCCGACCCAGGTCTCGCGCCAAGCCGCCCTTTGGGCGACAGCGTTACATTGCCGGATTCGCCCCGCAACAGCTCTCCGGTCTTGACGATCGGCCAGGATGGAATGGTCTATTTGGCTTATCGCATACCCTCGGGTATTAGTTACAGCCCGGCACAGATGGCCGGTCCGGTTTGGATCCAAGGCTTAATCTACTTCGATGGGTTGAAGTGGAGCCGGCCTTTGCTGCTGACCCACTCGGACGGGCGGCTCGATTCCCGGCCCGGCGCGATCCCTCTTGCGCCTGGCAGCATACTCATCGCAAACGCAACGGATCATCGTCTTTCCCCGGTTCCGGGCCAAACGGCAGCCCAGGGTGGCGGCGTCAACGCCGATATCTACGCCATGGAGTTGAGGGTGGACGCGAGAGCTGTCCGGGCGGACCTTGCGCCCGTTCCCGCCGTCCCAGCGGACGCCGAATCCGACGCTCCCGCGGAAGCCGCCCAAGTGAGTGTTTTGCGCGCCGCAACCGCCGAGGCAAACGGGCGCACCCTCAAATTGTTGCGCGGTGAATTCCATCGCCATACGGAAATATCTTTCGACGGCGCGCGCGATGGCAGCCTCGATGACGCCTACCGTTATCAGGTGGACGCGGCGGCGCTCGATTGGTCCGGTTGCTGCGACCACGACAACGGTGCGGGCCGCGAATACAACTGGTGGCTCGAGCAGAAGTACAACGATGCGTATAAGTTAGGCACGCAGTTCATCCCGATGTTCAGTTACGAGCGCAGCGTGGAATACCCCGAAGGGCACCGCAACATCCTGTTCGCCCAGCGAGGCGTTCGTCCGTTGCCGCGGCTGCCCCGGAGCGAGGTGCTTTCCTCCGCTCCCGCGCCCGATACGCTGATGCTCTACAGTTATTTGAAGGTTTTTAAAGGAATCAGCGCGCCCCATACCAGCGCGACAAATTTTGGGACGGATTGGCGCAACAACGACCCTGCGGTTGAGACGAGCGTCGAGATTTACCAGGGTCATCGACAAAATTACGAGACCCCTGGCGCGCCGCGATCAACTAGCCCCGAAGACGCTATCGGCGGGTATAAACCGAATGGATTTGTGTCCGAAGCACTCCAGAAGGGCTACCGGCTGGGCTTTCATGCTTCGAGCGACCATATCTCGACGCATATCGCATTCTGCAATCTGTGGGTCGAAAATCCAACGCGGCAGGGAATCCTCAACGCCTTCCGGCGGCGGCATGTGTACGGCTCTACCGATAATATCCTTGCGGATGTCCGCAGCGGAACGCATTTTATGGGCGATGAATTTTCGACCGGCGACCTGCCGACGCTTTCCGTCAAGCTGCGCGGAACGGGGGACTTTTCCAAGGTGCTTATCGTGAAAGACGGCGCGGCCGTGTACTCCACGGCGCCAGGATCGCCGCAAGTGGATTTCACGTGGACGGATCTCGGCGCGGTGAAAGATAAGACCAGCTACTACTATGTACGGGGTGAACAATCGAGCGGAGATCTGGTTTGGGCCAGTCCGCTGTGGATTCATTACCAATAAGCTCTTATTTTAACGATTCCTTACGAAGCCCGCCGGAACGATGCGGGTTCCCTCGGGTTTGCGTAACTTAGACCTAATGCCAGTAACGGTTTCCGCCGCGTAGACACTATTTTTTGTCATGATCACCTCGAAACGCATTTTCCTGACCGCGGCGCTGACCATCCTCGTCACTGGGGGTGCACGGGATGGCGCGGCCGCCGGCATCGGCGTTTCCTTGGCTTCCGATGTTCTGCCGTCCCAGCCGGTCGCGAGCACGAGCCACTGGACGGCCGCTGCCGCCGCTCCCGATTCGATAAGTTCCGGACTGCAATACCAGTTCAGCGTTTCGCCCTTGGGAGGCATTCCGAATGTGCTTCGGAGCTTCCATGCTTCGAATTCATTCGAATGGACGCCCATGATGGAAGGCGTTTATAAAGTAACGGTTGCCATTCGAGATCCCGATGGAAATACGGGTGAAGCCAGTGCCGCGTTGGTCGTTACCTCCCGTTTGACTCAGCCGGATGCGCCGGCGGTATCCGCGACGGCCAACCCGTTGGTCGCCCTCTATTCCGCGCCCGCGTGTAGCGATGGTTCGGTGCGCACGATCGTCCACCCCGAAGCGAACATGGCGAAGCAATATTCGCCGTACAAGAAATGTATTGACGGGAAGAGTTTGAATTTTTGGATCGCGGGCATGCTCCCGAAAACGCAATATATCCTGCTGCAGGAATGGGCGTCGCCAGGCCAGCCATCGCAATTTGGCCCCGAAATTACGTTTACCACCGGCGCGATCCCGGCTTCCGCGAATCTTCCGGCCGCCGCGGTCCTAAATCCGAAAGACTCGGCCACCGATGGAGCGCAACCCGTGTTGCTCACCTCCTATATAGCGACAATGCCCGGCCAATCCGCAATTCCGGTTGCAACCGATTTTAAGGGCCGGACGATTTGGTACTACGGTGCGCCCGATAAGCCACTGCGCTACGTGCTGCGACCGGTTGCGGGAGGAACGATGTTTGTGATTCCGCAAGACCCTACTCTGTTCCGCGAGATCGACTTGGCCGGGGAGACGAATACCGGGTGGATATCCGAGCAGTTAGAAGCACGCTTCGGAATGCCCGGCGTTACGTCGTTTCATCACGATGCCGTTCGCCTGCCGGACGGATCGATTGCGGCTATCGCGAGCATGCAGAAGGTTTTTAACGGAGTGCAAGGAAGCGCGGGAGCAGTAGATATTCTGGGAGACGCGATCGTCGTGATGGACGGGAATTTCAACGTGACATGGGCCTGGAACAGCTTCGACAAACTGGATCTCGCGCGCGCGGCCCTGCTCAAAGAGACGTGCGTCGCGGATCAGCCCGGCTGCCCTCCCGTACAAACGACGGCCAACGACTGGCTGCACAGCAACTCGCTCGAATATCTAGCGGACGGAAATTTCTTGCTCTCGATCCGGCATCAGGATTGGGTGGTAAAGATCGACTATCGCGACGGGGCTGGCACGGGCGGCGTACTGTGGCGTTTAGGCAAGGACGGCGATTTCGCGATGAATTCGAGCGTTGCCAATCCCTGGTTTTCGCATCAGCACAACGTGACACTCAGCGGCAACTCGGTTTGGCTGTTCGATAACGGCAACACGCGCCATTCCACCGACCCCGCCGCAATGAGCCGCGGGCAGGCTCTGAGCATTGACGAAAACGCGCGTACCGTGTCGATTTCCGTTAATGCGGAGCTCGGGCGTTATTCGCCCGCGCTGGGGAGCGCGGAGCGTCTGGACAACGGCAATTACCATTTTCTGGCGGGAAATTTGAGCGATGGGCACAGCCAATCGATTGAAGTAGTCCCGAGCGGTTCGGCGGTCGCGAACGACTTTACCGTGGACGCCGCGAATCCGGCTTATCGCAGTTTCAGGATGAAGAATCTATCGACGCCCTAATGCCGTCCAAACAATTCGAAAAGTGCCATCAATACGGCCCGGTTAGTGCGCCGAATACTGCGGTTGCGGATCTTTCAACGCAATCTGGATGGTCTTCTCGTCGGTATCGACATCGAACACATCGCCGAAAGTCTGAAAATTGGACGCAATGATCTGCACCTGAATCGTGCCTTGAGGAATGGGGGGAATCTTCGCGATGCCAAGCTGATCGGTCTTCGTTTCCCAAGTGGTGCGAACGCGCTTGCCGAGCTTCATCTTGGCGCGGTCCTTGACGAATCTGACGATAACGCTCGCGCGTTCGACGGGCTTGCCACTTGGCGATGTCACTTGGATTCGGAGCTGCGTCATCGCTGGATCGGCCCAAAGATTCACCAGGCAGAGCAGGATTGCGGCAATCGGAAACGCCCTTCGCATGTTCCCCATTATGCGATATCGGGCAAAAGAAACCGCTTCGGATCTCCAGCCGCTTGCGCCACGCCTTCGGCCGCAAGATAGCCGCTTCGCACTGACCCCTCCATCGTCGCGGGCCAACCGGAGCGAGTCCAATCCCCGGCTAGAAATAAGTTCGGAATCGCGGTGCGCGCCGGTGGACGAAGACTTTCCATGCCTGGTTTGGCCGAGTACGTCGCTCGGACTTCCTTGATGACATGCGCACGTTCCAACTTCGCTTCGCGAGCCCGCGGGAAAAACTCGCCCAGCTCTTTCAAGGCGAGCGCAACGATCTCTTCGCGGCCGCGGTTGGTGAGCGACCGTGAAGCGCTCACTACGAGCTGCAGATATCGTCCCTCGAACTTGTTGAACATCCACTGCACGGTGCGGTCCAGCAGCGTGGCGTGAGGAAGAGCGGTGATCGGGCGATCGAACCAGAGGTGGATTCCCGTGATCGGTGAATGCTCGAAAGCGGTGGTGTCGAGCGCCAGACCCGGCACGATGCTCCCAATCCGCTCGAACGGCAGGGCGGAGATATAGCGATCGGCAATTTGTAATTGGCCCGCAGCCCGAACGCCCAAGACGCGCCCATTCTCAATCGCGATTTCTTGAACTGGGCAGCGCCGGTGGATCGTGACGCGGCCGATCTTCTCCCAGGCGTCCATGGCGTAGAGACTGCGCAACGGAACGTCGGGAATTCCCATCTCGTAGGAATCCGCGCGCGCCAACATGCCGAGCCAGACGACTTGAAATCCGTGCACCGCGGCCATGCGATCCAGCTCCTCATTGACCGCGCTCACCAGCAGTTGCCGCCAGTAGCGCTCGATGGCCCGAGGAGTCTGGCGCTTCTCCTTCAGCCATTCGAGCATGTTGATGCGATCGAGATCCGTGCGGCGCAGGCGCTCCCTGGGGATCGCGAGCATGGCGCGCGCGATGCCGGCTTTGTCGGCAATGCCAAGACACTTCATCTTCAAAAAGGAGCTGGTGAAGTGGTTAGGGGCGGCAAGCTTCCCGCGCTCGAGCACGGACATGCGGCCGCCAGGCTCGATGAAATAGAACTTACTGTAGAAGCGAATCTTTTGCGCAACGCCAAGCCGTCCGTAAAAATCTATCAGATTCACGCAGCAGCGCAGAAGCACATGCTGGCAGTTATCGATGATTTCGGCTTCCGGAGAAACGGGCCAGGAGGTTGCGCGGCCTCCCAGGAAATCGCGCGATTCGAAAAGATCGACTTCGAAGCCCGCGGCGCCGAGGGCGGCAGCGGAGGCGAGGCCGGCAAGGCCGCCGCCGGCGACAATTACTTTCGACAATGCTTTCATTATCGCAGCGGCATAAAATGCAGACTGTGAATCGACGATCGTTCATAAAACTGACAGCGGGTTCGGCGGGTGCCCTTTCGGGCATGGCTCAACAGCCGGAGCCATCCTCCGCCGGCAATCATGTTTCCGAACCTCCACGCAATCCGCGCCCAAACGTTTTATGGATCTTGGGCGATCAGTTTCGCGCGCAGGCGCTCCAGTACAATGGCGACCCGAACTCGCGCACGCCGAACCTGAATCGCGCGGAAATCAATGGTGTCACCTTCACCGGCCATGTGTCCGGATTTCCGCTGTGCTGCCCGTTCCGCGGCTCCATGCTCACCAGCAGCTATCCTCACAACTGCGTGCCCGGGCATGAATATCCGTTGCCGGAAGGCCGGAAAACTGTCGCCGATGTCTTTAACGCGAATGGATATCACACTGCCTACTTCGGCAAATGGCACCTGGGCGGGTTTCATGAGCGCAATGGCCGAGCGGCATTCTTTATCACCGATCCCGCGCGGCGCGGCGGCTTTGAAACCTGGACGGGCTATGAGAACAACAATAGCCAGTGGGATTCCTGGGTGCATGGCGGCGCGGGGAAGGAGGCCTTCCACTATCGCCTGCCCGGCTACGAAACCGATGAACTGACGAACCTGCTGCTCCACTACATCAAGGACCGCGCCGAAGAGCGAACACGAGGAACCGCGAAGCCGTTTTTCGGAGTGCTCAGCGTTCAACCGCCGCACGATCCCTACATCGCTCCCGAGGAGTTCATGGCGAAATACAATCCCGAGCGGCTGCAACTCCGCGCGAACGTGGCGCACTCTTCGAGCATCGAGCGGCAGGCGCGGCGCGATTTGGCGGGCTACTACGCCATGATCGAAAACCTCGACTGGAACTATGGCCGCGTGGTCCGTGCTTTGGAACAAAGTGGCCTGCTGCAAGATACGCACATCTTCTTTTTCGCCGATCATGGCGACATGCACGGGTCCCAAGGCCTGTTCCGCAAGACTTGCCCGTACGAAGAATCCATTCGAACGCCATTCAACATTTCGGGCGGCGTGCCGCGATACCAGGGATGGAAAAACGGACGATTACCCGTGGTCTCGAATCACGTCGACATCGCGCCGACCGCGCTCGGCTTATGCGGCATCAAAAAGCCCGATTGGATGGTTGGCGCGGACTTATCTCATCACCGAATCGATAAACCCGCCGCGGGTCTGGAGCCCGATTCGGCCTACCTGCAAAATGTGATTCCGACCGGGCACCCCGACAGCATCAATACTCCGTACCGCGGCGTGGTTACTCGCGATGGTTGGAAGTATGTTTGTTTCGAAAATCGCTCGTGGTTGCAGTTCAACTTGAACGACGATCCCTTCGAGCAAGCTAATCTGGCGCAGAATAACCGCTATCGCGCCGAGCGGAAGAAACTGACTGCCCGGCTGCGGCAGTGGGTTGCCGACACCGGAGATAAATTCGAGATACCGGCGGATTGATGGATATCCGTCAGCTCGAATTATTTCTCGCCGTGATGGACTATTCGAGCGTGACGCGCGCGGCGGAGAAGATGTTTATCTCGCCCGGCGCCGTGAGCCAACAACTTCGCGCGCTGGCGAACGAATTGCGAACCGAGCTTTTTTCCCAATCCGGACGGCGGCTGGTGCCCACTCCCGATGCACACCGGCTTGCGGAACACGCGAAATTCGTGATTCGAGAAGTCCGGAAGATCGAACAGGAATTTGAAAAACGATCCGCTGCGCGACACTCGCCCGTTTCATTTCGCCACCGGCGCAACCACGTTGATCCACCGGTTGGGCCGTCCTCTCCGCTCGATGCACAAGAAATATTCGCATGCCGAGATCCACGTTACGGTCGCGAATACGGAAGACGTTGTGGCCGGTCTGGTCGAGAGGCGATTCGACCTTGGGTTGATCTCTCTGCCGATCGCGGAGCCGAGTTTGACGGTAGTTCCGCTGTTCGAAGAAGAATTGTTATTCCTGCGCCCGTCGGCGCATCGCGTGCGCGGCAACGCGGTTGTCTCTTTTCAGCCAAGCAAGTTAACCACATTAGGCGAGGCGCCGTTTCTGCTTTATTCGAAGAAGAGCAACATGCGGGCGATCATCGACCGCTTTTTCGGAGAGATCGGATTGAATCCGAGGGTTGTAATGGAAGCCGATGACACGGAAGCGATCAAGCGGTTAGTCGAGGCGGGATTTGGCTATTCGATCCTCCCTCAATTCGCGCTGCGCGGCCCGGCGCGTTTTTACCAGACTTTTCGGATTGCGGGACACCGGCTCGCGCGCACGCAGGCCTTGGCCATGGCTCGCACGGACTACCCTCGCGCGCTAACACAATCGATAGCGGGGTTCTTGAAAACCGCGCTCGTATCGGGCTGATTTTCATTGCGCCGGCTGCCCGATTCTGGGCAAGAGCAGATGAATGATCGCAAGGGCCAGCAGATACATGGCGCCGGCGATGAAAAACAGCGGACCGTAGGCGCCATGTGAAAAGTCGAGCCAATATCCAATTGCGGGTGCGACCAGCATCCCGCCGATTGCGCCCCCCAGTCCGCCGAGGCCCACTACCGATCCGACCGCCGATCGCGGGAACACGTCCGAAGCCAGCGTAAACAGGTTCGCCGACCATCCTTGGTGCCCAGCCGCCGCGAGGCTGACTAAAGCTACGGCGAGCCAAAGGTTCCCCCGCGAGTACATGATCCCAATCACTGGTAACACCGCGATGGCGCACGCCAGCATCGCAGTTTTGCGGGCTGCGTTCAGTGTCCAGCCCCGCTTCAGCAAAGCGGACGATAGCCAGCCGCCGCCTATCGATCCGAAATCCGCCGTGACATAGACAGCGATCAGTGGCGGTCCCAACTGAGTCAGATCGAGACCGTAGTTTCCATGCAGAAATCCTGGCAGCCAGTATAGATAGAACCACCAAACTGGATCGGTCAGAAACTTCCCCGCCACGAAAGCCCGCGCGCCGCGCGTGGCGAGTAGCCTGGAATACGGAATTCGAATCGCCACAACCGGTTCGGATTCTCGATCCGGTTCGATCAGGGCGAGCTCTTGCGCCCGCAACAGCTTGTGGTCGCGCGGATGCCGGAAAAACGTGAGCCAGAGGACCACCCAAACCAGGTCGAGACCGCCCGTCGCGAGGAACGCGGAACGCCAGCCGAAACGTGCCGCCAGGAGTGGAACGAAAAGCGGCGCGACAATGGCGCCCACGTTCGAGCCGCTGTTGAAGATGCCGGTCGCCAGCGCGCGCTCCCGCTTCGGGAACCAATCGGCTACGGTCTTAATGGCGGCGGGAAAGTTGGCCGCTTCACCGATGCCGAGCCCGAACCGAGCCATCGCAAACTGCAATGACGTTCGGGCGAGCGAGTGTGACATTGACGCGAGGCTCCACGCGATTACAGCCAGCGCGTACCCAATTCGCGTGCCCAGCCAATCGATCAAGCGCCCGGCGATGGGCATCATGATGGCATACGCGCACTGGAACGAGAAGACGATCCATCCGAAATCCGCTTCGCGCCAGCCCAATTCGCGCTCGAGCGCCGGCTTGAGAATTCCAAGCACCTGCCGGTCAATATAGTTGACCGTGGTCGCGAAGAACAGTAATCCGCAGATGTACCAGCGCAGGTGCGGGAGCGTGCGCGGCGCCCGGCGCGGCGCTGTTACCGCGCGCGCAGCTTGGTCCATTTTTCGACATTCGAACGGAACAGGCGATTCACGTCGCGATCAATCGTCTGTCTGGTAACGGCGTATCCGTCGGCGGCCATCAGACGGTACGAATTGGCGAGAATTGCGGCCATCGTCCGGCGCGTATTCCTCCACTTATAAATGACCTGCTCCAGAATGCGGGCGTCGGAATGTTGCGCGATGAAGCTGGTCCCCAACATCTCAATGCGCTCCCGCGTGATCTCTTCGACAATCGAGGGATTGTTTAGAAACCACCAGCATCCGAATGGCATCAGGTTGGCAAACTTCCGCGCATACACGCACAATTCATACTGGTTTTCACGGCTGAGAACGCTTGTGAGAAAGCGGTTATTGGGATAATCGCGGCAAAGGTTTTCGAGTGAGTGAAGATCCGCGCGCCCCGCGGCGTCACCGGCCAGCCGAAGCGCGGGATTCACCCGATACCGCACGCCAATCATCAATGAGAGCGCGATATCGAACTCGCGGCAGGCAGGCAGGACGGCCTCCGCAAGCAGTTTGCCGCGCACGCTATCTTCGGGGAATGTAAACGTATCGGGAAGGGAAACGGCCATGTAGACCGGGCTCATCCTCGCGCACCAGTCGTCCAGAAAGCGGCGCACTTCGGCGATGGACCTGCCCGACAGCGCTTGATCCACGCCGTAGCCCTTTTGCGCCAAAATACGCCAATGCTCGGTCCACTTGTTCAAGACCCGGTCCAAGCGCAGGACCGCATGGAATTGGGGATGATTCCCGGCGCCGCTTTCCCAGAGCGGGCCTTCCTCCGGATCGAGCGGGTCGTTGGTCATGATCACTTCGCCGACGCCCGCAAGCTCGAACACCTTCTGGATATGCGCCTCGAGATCTTGCGCCGCGAAGAATTCGCGGGCGTCGCGCAAGCTGCCGCCTCCGGTAGGCAGTCCGAACGCTTGCAATACCGCAACGACGCCCCGGGTTGCTTCCGAAATGGGGCTGTTCTCAACGAACAACGCCTGCCAGATAGCATCTGCCTTCTGTTGCTTGGATAACTTCCAATATTCATCCGGCGTGATGCAGGAGGACCGGAACAGCTCGGCTTCCAGGTAGTGGTAAGTGACCAGATCGTCGATGCCCCATGCTCCAACTTTGCTTAGGGAGGGCTTAAACAGGTGCGTGTGAACGTCGATAACGGATACCGTGTTCAGCGAATCTTCAACAGCAGAGAGGACCCGGTCGTCCTCGATCGCTTCGGCCTTGATCGAATCAGTGGTCCCAATCGAGTTTTCGGGGAGAGTGGATGTCATGTCTCAGCCAGTTTACGCGCACGCGGCGCGAAAACTCCATTGAGTTCCGCTAAACGTTTCCTTTAGTAATTGTGCATTGACAGCCGGGGAGCCGCACCGTATCGTTGGTAGAACCTGACGGGCTGCGAAGCAAAATAGGAATAGCCATGACCAAGCATCGTGCGACAAATGTGATTCGAGCGGGCAAATTTGTGCTGTTGCTGTTAGGCGCGCAAGGACTACTCTTCTGCCAGGGCTTGGGCTCAATCACCGGCACCGTTACCGACCCGTCCGGCGGTCTGGTTCCGTCCGTGAAGGTTAAGATCACGGACGAAGGGACCTCGGCGGCGCGGGAAACGACGACCAATACAGAGGGTTATTACGTCTTTCCGGCGCTCCGTCCCTCCACTTATTCGCTCGATGTAGAATCGGCTGGCTTTGCCCCCTCAATTCGCAAAGGCGTCATCCTGCAAGCAGATGAAAGCGCGACGGTCAACGTGACGCTATCGGTTCAGCAAGCGAGCCAACAGGTCGAGATCACCGCGGACGCGGCACAAGTGAATACGACGAACGCTACTTCAAGCGAGGTCGTCGATCAGCGAAGGATGGTCGATCTACCGCTCAATGGGCGCAACGCCGCATCGTTGTTATTGGTGGTGGCGGGCGCCACGCCCGCGCCGGCGAGCGACGTCGACCAGGGAAATACGAAAACATTTCCTTCGACGATCACTGTTTCGACCAATGGCTCACGCCAAAATCAGGTTAGCTTCCGCCTGGACGGCGCGAACAACAACGATATCTACACCAATGCGAACCAGCCCTTTCCTTTTCCCGATGCGCTCCAGGAATTCAGCGTGCAAACCAGTAACTACGCGGCTAAGTATGGCGGCAACGCCGGCGGCGTGGTCAACGTGGTGACTAAGTCGGGAACGAACGAGATCCACGGCGATGGGTTTGAGTTCGTGCGCAACGCCGTGTTCAACGCGCGAAACTTTTTCGCCGCGAGGCGCGACCAACTCAAGCGCAACCAGTTTGGCGGAGTGACCGGCGGCCCGGTCGTGCTTCCGCATCTTTATGACGGCCGCAACCGCACGTTTTTTTTCTTTGGATATCAAGGAACGCGCATCCGCAATATTAGCGGCACGTCGAACGCCTACGCCCCAACAGCCGCGAATCTCAACGGCGATTTTTCGAGTCTGCTCACGGCGAGCAACCCGGCGAATCCATTCGGCAAGGCCGTGATCGTTAACGATCCAAAGACTGGCCAGCCCTTCCCCGGAAATCAGATTCCGGTAGGCCGCTTCGATCCGGCAGCGGTTGCATTCACGAAGTATCTTCCGCTGGTCGGGGGCAATGGCAAATTCTTTTACTCCCAGCCGTTGGCTCAAGACTTCAACGAATACGTCGCGCGCGCGGACCACTCGATCAACGATAGGGACCGGCTCTCCGGGCGCTATTTCTTCGACCGTTTCGTGAACGCGCCGTTCCTGGATAAAGCGAATTACCTGAGCAACTCGAATTTTTCGCGGATCAATTCGCATAACGCGCTAGTTAGCGAAACACACATCGTCAGCCCCGCGGCGCTTAACGAATTCCGCGCCAGCTTCTCGCGGCAGACGTCGAACCGCGGGCCCGCGCCGGGTAGCATCAGTCTGAGCGATTTGGGCGCCAGTCTGTACCAACCGCCCATCAAGACGATTTCGGGAATCAATGTCAACGGCTATTTCAACCCTGGCCAGACCGACCCAGCGGCATTCATTCGCAATCAGTACAACCTGAGCGACGATTTCAATTGGGTTCACGGTAAGCACAACATCGCGTTTGGCGCTTCGGCCATTCGCGGCCAAGTGCTGCTGCGCAATCTGTTCCGCACATCGGGATCGTATACCTTTACCGCGGACACGACCAACGATGCGCTCGCCAGTTTCCTGCTGGGTTACGTGCGCACTTTCACGCAAGGATTCGGGGAATTCAAAGACAACGTACTCAATTCCTACAGCCTCTACGTTCAGGACGATGTGCATCTATCGCGCCGGTTGACCATTAACCTCGGCCTGCGCTACGATCCGCAATTTCCCTGGCAGGAGCGCAAGAACCGCATCGAGCAGTTCCGGGTAGACGCTTACAACGCGGGCACGCGGTCCCAGGTATACACTAACGCGCCTCCGGGACTGCTGTTTCCCGGAGATTCCGGCGCACCGAAATGGGGCGCTAACGGGAGCTATGCCAACATTGCGCCGCGCGGCGGCTTCGCCTACGACGTTTTCGGCGATGGGCGCACCAGTTTTCGAGGCGGCGCCGGAATCTATTACGATGCCTTGCAGGACGGCATCTTTAATAACCGCTTCGTCGATGTCACGCCATTTAGTCCGCAGTTCAGCTTGACAACTCCCGCCGGAACTTTCAGCAACCCTTATCTTGGCTTGGCGAATCCATATCCCGCGCCATTTCCACCGCCGAAGAACACTCCGTTTCCGGGTCCGGTGCTGGTAATTACTTACGATCCCGCGAACGGCGCGCGGGAGCTTACGCCCGTGGTTTACAACTGGGACTTAATGATCGAGCGGCAGCTTTCGTCCGACTGGCTCCTACGAGTGGCTTACGTCGGTTCACATTCGGTTCACTTACTCGAATCGACGGAGCTGAATCCGGCGGTCTACATCCCCGGAAGCAGGTTATCTACGGATCAACGCCGGGCCTTCCAGCCATATGGCAGTATTTCGCAGGCATCCCAGGATATCAATTCGAGCTATAACTCGCTCCAATTAACAGTTCAAAAGCGTTATTCCCGCGGGTTGACGGTTCTAGCCAACTATACCTGGTCTAAGTCGATTGACGACTTACCTTACGCACAAGGCATCACGGGTGTCTCGGCCGGCAATAACTCGCCAATTCCCTGGAATTTTGCTGGGCGGCATCAATACGATCGCGGCCCCTCGGAGTTCGATCACACGCATCGATTTGTCGCGTCTTATGTCTGGGACTTGCCAAAGCTAAGCGGGACCAACGCGCTGCTGCGTGGCGTGGCGGGTGGATGGCAGATGACCGGGATTATGACGGCGCAATCGGGCGGTCCGATCACCATTCTCGCGGGCAAAGATCAGTCGCAGACAGGCATTGGCGCGGATCGCGGCCAGTTTCTGAACGGCGATGTTTATGGGCAGGGCGCGTGCGGCGCGACCGCGCCTTGCGTGAATTTCCTGAACCCCGCGGCATTCGCGATTCCCGCGCTTGGCACATTTGGGAATGCCGGAAAAGGCAGCCTGCGCGGACCGAATCTGATCACATGGGACACGGGGCTGTTCAAGGAGATCCCGCTACGGACGGAGCGGCTGAAGCTGCAATTTCGCGCCGAGTTTTTCAATATTTTGAACCGGGTGAACTTCAACAATCCGAACGTCACGGTGAGTGCCGGCGGCTTCGGGAGCATCACGGGCGCGGGCGAACCTAGAATCGGACAGCTAGCCTTGAAGATACTCTTCTGAGCCCATGAGTATGAAATTCGCAATAGTGTTGGTCTTTCTGGCCAGTCCGCTCTGCGCTCAGATCGGTGGTAGCGGATCGATTCAGGGCGTTGTGTCCGATACGTCCGGAGCCATCATCCCTGGCGCATCGGTTATCGCCACGAATGTGAAAACGGGAATCAAGACCGGGCGGGAGACTACATCCGCCGGTCTATATACACTGTCGCCGCTCGCGCCCGCCGAATACAACGTCACTGTTTCCGCAACGGGCTTCCAAGCATTGGTACAAGAGCACGTGATGGTGGACGCGTTGAGCGTCGTTGGCCTGAATCTTACTTTGAAGGTTGGCGCGGCCGCGGAGCAAGTAACTGTTACCGATACGCCGCCAACGCTGAATACGTCGGACGCCAGCTTGGGCCAGACTATGCGGAACGAGCTATACACGTCGCTTCCGCTTCAGATGGGCAACGCGCCACGCGATCCAACTGCGTTCACGCAGCTCATGCCGGGCGTTTCAAGCAGCAGCGCGACGGGCAATACGGCGGGCAACGCGCTTGGCGGGCAAGATCACTCGCAGGAGGTTTACGTGGAGGGACTTGCCGTTACCAACCCCGTGGGGCAAGGCGAGACCCGCACGCTTGGGCTTGGCATTTCGGTTGAAGCCGTGGATCAGTTTCAGATGGAGACCGCCGGCACGGCCGTCATGTACAACGGGCAGGGCGCTTCGAATTTCGTGTTGAAGTCGGGCACCAATCAGTTTCACGGCGCCGCTTACGAGTACTTCCGCAATACCGATCTGGACGCGAGGGGCTTCTTCGCCAGAGTGACTCCGATTGAACACCAGAATGAGTTCGGGTTGAATATCGGCGGACCGATTAAGAAAAATAAGCTATTCTTCTTCAGCAACTATGACGGGTACCGGTTCGCGCAAACTCCTCAACCAAGTCTGCAAACGGTTCCAACACTTGCCGAACGAAGCGGCAATTTCAGCGCCTTGCCGGTCGTGATTTATGACCCGGCGACGACGGATTGTTCGCGTCTTCCGTGTACGCGGCAGGCTTTCCCGGGTAATATCATACCGGCCAATCGGATATCTTCCGTATCCAAATACTTTCAGTCGTTCCTTCCGGCTCCAACCAGCGGCAATATCCAAAGTAACTACCTTGGCATAGTTCCGGTCGGCTACACCGATAACAGCACGACTAATAAAGTCGACTATGCGATGAATGACAAGAATACGTTCTATGTTCTATTTAGCCGCGGTCATCGGAGCCAGACCACGCCATATCGGGGCAACACTCTGCCGCTTCCTTATGCAAGCACCCGGCTGGTGGATGAGTTGCCGATCACTACCCAGGCAAAACACACTTATGTCACCACTCCGAATTTGATTAATCAGTTCAGCTTTGGTTACTCGCGATTTGGCGTACCCATCACGAATGTAACAATAGCGGGGAATTATCCGGTCAAAGCCGGCCTAACCGGACTACCGCCGGGAGAAGCCGCCAGCTCTTTCCCCGAGATCTCCTGGAGCGGCCCCAATCCTCCCGACGCTTGGCGCGCCAATGGCGGCGGGCGCGCATTTAACGATGTCTCGAACACCTTCACGCTCCAGGACAACGTCCAATGGACACACGGCAAGCACGCCGTTACAGTCGGAGTTCAAATTCAGGCGCTTCAGATTAATGAAAAACAGCGGACATACGGCAGCTTGGCGACCTGGAATTTCAGCAACACTCAGACGGCGGGATTTAATGCGGCCGGGACGCTTCTGACTACCAGCGGCAACGCGTATGCCAGTTACCTGTTCGGCGCGTTGAACTCCGCGAACGTAGTTGAGGATTCCGTTGTCGAGACTGGGGGACGTTATAAGGATTTTGCGTGGTGGGTGCAGGATAACTTTAAAGTTACCCGGCGTTTGACTTTTAACTTGGGATTGCGTCACGATATTCTGGGTCCTTATAGAGAAGTGCTAAATCGCGAGTCTTTCTTTAATCCGAGCGCGCCGAATCCAGCCGCTGGAGGACGTCCCGGCATCCTGGAGTTCTACGGTAACGGCGCGGACAGTTGCCACTGCGGCAGCAACGTCAAGACGGATTACAAGGATTTCGGGCCGCGGCTCGGCTTGGCCTATAACTTCACTGACAAGATGGTGATTCGCGCGGGTTACTCGATCATGTATACGCACCGGGGCGCGTCAGGCGGCCGAGGCGGCGGACGCTTCGGCACGGATGTGCTCGGATACGCGGCCAGTCCCGCCTTCACGAGCGTGGATCAGGGAATCAGTCCCGCTTTCTATTGGGACAATGGCGTGCCGACGTATCAAAGGCCGCCGTTTTTCGATCTTACTTTCGGCACCGGTTACAACGGCACGGCGTCAATTCCCGCTACTCCGACTTATGGAGACCCTTCGATCGGGGGCATCCCTCCGCGTTACCAGAATTGGAACTTTGGCGTTGAGCGCGCGGTCACCAACACACTTACGTTTAGTGCGTCCTATGTCGGCAGCAACGGTCACCATCTCGGCATGAGCGCTGCTGGAGGAGGACGGGGCATCTGGTCCGATCAGATCAATCCGAAATATCTTGCGCTTGGGAATCTGCTGCTCCAACCGGCGACACCGGCAAATATCGCCGCCGCGAATTCCATCGTCCCCGGAGTTTCATTGCCATTTGCGAATTTCACGGGTTCGATCTCGCAGGCACTGCGTCCCTTCCCCCAGTACACGAACCTGAACGACGTGTGGGGAGATGTTGGCAATTCCAATTACAATTCGCTGCAAGTGACGGGAACTCAGCGGCTTTCACGTGGACTCACATTCAACTTCAACTATACGTTCGCCAAGGGTTTTGACGACACTGGCGGGGGCATGGTCACGGGGCAATCGTTTACGCAGCGCAGCTCCTATAACTGGAAGATCGAGAAGGCTCGATTGCAGTTGCCACCTCACGCGGTGAACTTTCTTTTCACGTACGAACTGCCGTTTGGGCATGGAAAATCGTTCGCAAGAAATAGCGGCATAATCGATGCGTTGGCCGGGCATTGGCAAATCTCCGGTATTACTACTTTTCGCGCCGGTACACCAGTAGGAACTATCGGAGCGGCTTGCAATCTGCCCAATGCGGGTGGATGTTACGCCAACTACAATCCGGCTTTTACCGGTTCAGCGCGGATCAATGGGAGCTACGGTTCAGGCGATCTTCTCGGGGCCAATCCTCCGTCGTTCATCGACAAGAATGCGTTCGTCTCACCGGCGGCCTTCACATACGGCGATACGCCGCGTACAGGAGCTTTAGGCATTTACAATCCAGACAGCTACGGCCAGGATGTAAGTTTGCGGCGTGTTTTCCCGATTTACGAAAATGTGAAGCTTGCATTTCAGGCGGATGCTTTCAATTTGTTCAACCTGGTAAGATTCACCGCGCCCGCGACAAATATTACGAGTTCTACTTTCGGACGAATCACGGCGCAATCGAACAGCCCGCGAGCGCTTCAACTGAGCGCGAGGATTGTTTTCTAGTGACGCGATTCGTAGGGGTGATCGTCCTGGCCGGTCTGATGCACTCGCAGACCGCCGAGCCGCCCAAGAGTTGGATCGACCCCGATACAGGGCATCGGATAGTTCGCCTTACGACTGAGCCGGGAAGCGCGAGCCTCTACTTTAATCAGAATGGCTACACTGCCGATGGCATGAAGATGGTCTTCACTACACCGCATGGAATATCCGTGCTCGATCTGAAGACCCGCGCGGAGAAGCCCGTTGTCGAAGGAAAAGTTCGAATCATCGTCACGGGAAGAAAGACTCAGCAGGTCTACTATTCGCAGGAGGGCGCCGTCTGGGCCGCCAATGTGGATAGCGGCGTGAAGCGCCAAATCGCTAAACTCCCTCCGCGTGGCTCGATTGCCACGGTGAATGCGGATGAGACGTTGCTTGCCGGTACTTTCATTGAAGGCGACGGCCCGGACTACGGCGGTGCGCGTCCGCAAGAGCCGCAGATACTCGATCAGCCCGTTTCCAAAGGCCAGATGATGGAGCAACGCCTTGCGGCGCATCTGCCGATGGCGCTATTTACCGTCAATACCAAGACCGCCGAAGTGAAAGTCGTCCATCGCGGCACGGACTGGCTCAATCACCTCGAATTTTCCCCCACGGACCCCACGCTGCTAATGTTTTGCCACGAAGGACCCTGGCACAAGGTCGATCGCATTTGGATGATGCGAACTGACGGGAGCCACATCGCAAAGATACACTCACGGACCATGGAAA
>JALYXS010000557.1 GCA_030946965.1 Acidobacteriota bacterium | reverse complement strand
GCGATCTGATCGAAGACCGCTGGGTGGGATCGCCGGTCGATGCGGTAATCGAATCGAACGTGCGCGACGAGACAGCGGGTATTTTGAAGACTCTTTCTCCCAAGGAAGAGAAGGTAATCCGGCTGCGTTTCGGCATCGGCTGCGAGCGCGAACACACGCTCGAGGAGATTGGCCAGGAATTTGACGTAACGCGTGAGCGGATTCGCCAGATTGAAGCCAAAGCTCTGCGGCAGTTGCGCGCGCCCGAAAGAGCGCGGCGGCTGCGGGCTTTGATGGCCGCCCGGTAAGTCGAAGCGATTACTCCATCTTTGTAACCATCGCCTCTACTTGGCCGATTGCAATGGGCTTGGATGGAATCGCCGCAGTTACGGCCTTTCGTTCATCTATTATCACCGTGGGCACTCCCGGTTCGACAGCGGTGTTGAACGACATTTTTCGCTGTCTGACTACCGGTTCGGGGATCCCCTCGCGTGGCACGATGCTGCTTACTTCAATACTTCCCTGAAGAGCGATCTTGCTGTTTGATTCGGATACCATGCATTCGATGCTTACGCCGACATCAACGTAAGTGCTCTGGGGCGAGCCGGTAATAATTCGATTCCCCGCTTGCAGGAAACCCTTCCGCGATTGGTCAATCAGCATGGTGTAGTGCCGACTCGATTTGGCTGTGCCCTCGCTGCCGTCGCGAACGTTGAATTCCACCCTGTAAACCGCGGAACCAGGCTCTTTGTCCTGCTGAGCGCGGGTGGGCAGTACCGAGCCCAGAAGCGCGACTGTAATTAGTGCCACGGAATGGCGCATGTTTGTTCATCTCCTGCTTCTGTAGACGAACAGGAACGGGAGAGCGTGGACCGTAATACGGCAGCCCACCTGATCCCCAGTGGAACATCCGCGTTCATCGGTGTTCATCGGCGGCCAATAATCCTGTACCGCACTAGACCAATACGTCTCAACAGAATCAGTGGCCGCAGATGAACGCCGATGAACGCGGATAATTTTGGCGACGGACGCTACACCCTCTCGTCAAGCTGTTCGGGAATCTGAAACCCATGCACGATGCGTTTCCACTCGACTTTGGGCTTCTGGAAATTGATTAGAAGACAGATGGTTCGGCCAGAGGCTCGCAGATAGTTAAGGCATTGGGCAGTATGTTCGTTGGCGAGGCGCTCCACGCATTTCAACTCGATTACAAGGGCATCTTCGATAAGGATATCAGCGAAGTATTCTCCCACATGGTGACTCTTGTAGGTTACGGGAAACGAAGTTTGGGCCCTCGCCCGGACGCCTCGGAGGCCAAGTTCTCTCAGCAGAGCCCGCTCATAGACTTTTTCGAGGAATCCGGTTCCAAGGGTATTGGCGACCTCAAACACTGCGCCAAGCACCTCCTGGGTCGGCGAATCTAAATCAACGCCGATTTAACCAGGATTCAATTCGTGGACGCTACACTCGCAGTTAGACTGGGACCATGGTGAAAATGGTCTCGCGGGCGTGTGCCCTCTCGTCTCTATTTCTCTGCTTTTCCGGCCTTGTCTCGGCGCAATCGGAAGTCGGCGGAGCTACTCTGAACGGCACGGTGACGGACCCTTCCGGCGCCGCCGTCGCCCAAGCCGCCGTTCGGATTACCGACGCAGCGACCGGCTTTACGCGGGCGGCAACGTCAAACGATAGCGGCTTTTATAATTTCGTTCGCGTCCCCGTCGGCGTTTATGGACTGACTCTTGAACACCCTGGATTCCGTTCCGTTAACCGGACCTATGTCCGGCTAGATATCGGCGGAGTGGTTACCCTCGATTTGCGTCTTGAAGTGGGCGCTACTCAGGACACCGTGACCGTCAACGCGGAGCCGCCGCTGATCGAAACCGGCCGTTCTCAAACCAGCACGGTCGTCACCGAGAGAGCCGTCGCCGACCTTCCGGTGAACGGGCGCAATTTTCTCGATTTTACACGCCTGACTCCCGGCGTGGTCACCGACCCGACGCGGTCCGGCGATCTTTCCTTCGGCGGCCAGCGCGGCCCCGCCAATAGCCTTCTTGTGGATGGGGCGGACAGCAACAACGTCTTCTTCGGCCAGGCGACAGGCCGTACCGGAAATCGCCCGTACGCCTTCAGCCAGGATGCGGTTCAGGAATTTCAGGTCAACACCAACGACTACCCAGCCGAGATTGGCCGCGCCGGCGGCGGCGTGATCAACGCGATCACGAAATCCGGCACGAACAGTTTTCACGGCTCCGCGTTCGAGTTCTACCGCGACAAGAGGCTGAACGCCAACACCTTTACAAATAACCGCGCCGGCGTCAAAAAGCCGGCTTACCACTTCAATCAGTTCGGCGGCAGCTTGGGCGGCCCGATCTTGAAAGACAAGCTCTTTTTCTTCGCGAACTACGACGGGCAGCGCAATACCATTCCGAATGTGCTGGTGCTCAATCCAACTCCGCCCGCGGACGCGCTTGCGCAGTTGCAGCAATACTTGACGCCTTACACGGTGGGCGTCGACAACGATGTGTTTCTCGGAAAAGTCGATTGGAACGCCAGCGCGAATGAGCGCATTAGCATCCGGTACAACGCCAACCGGGTTACCGCCAAGAATTCGGAAAATGGCGGGCTGAATAGCGCGCTCGAGCATACCGGCAACAGCAAAGTGACCACGGACAACATCGTGGGAAGCTACTCCCGCGTATTCGGCAGCAACGTCGTGTGGGATTTCCGGCAGGTCTTCTTGCGCGACAACGAGCCGGGCGAGGCGAATTCTTCAGCCCCCGAAACCAACATATTCGCGGGCGGTGGTTCGGCGGCGCTCGTTTTCGGACGGAACAATTTCAGTCCGCGCTATACCAATATTCGCGATTCCCAAACCGTTTCATCCGTCTCCTATATTCGCGGGAGGCACGCCATGAAATTCGGCGCGGATCTCAACTTCGAGCACGTTGCCAATTTTTTTCCCGGGCTGTTCAGCGGCAGTTACCGGTTCAATAGCTACGCGGATTTCGTGGCGCGGCGTCCATCCCAATTTTCGCAAGCGTTTGCAGGCCCCGGCACGACGGGCGCTCTGGTCGCTCCGAATGTCAATGAATACGCCTTCTTTGCGCAAGATAGCTGGCGGCTAAACGGCCGCCTGACGCTGAACTACGGCATTCGCTACGACCTGTTCGACTACGCCCAGCCTAAAGTTCGTAACCCCGATCCCGGCCTTGCGGCGATGAACTTGCGGACGGACAAGATCAACGTGGACACCAACAACATCGCGCCGCGCTTCGGCTTCGCCTACAAGCCGTTCCAGAGCGATCGCGTAGTGGTCCGCGGCGGATATGGCATTTTCTACGCGCGCACGCCCACCATCCTCACGGGCACCGCGTTTTCGCAGAACGGCATCCAGGTTCGCACCTACATCTTTACGACGAATCTGCCTGCCTATCCCAATTTGCTTCCCGCCGCGCCCGGTTCCGGCGCGCCGCCCAGTATCTTCGTAACCGCCCCGGATTTCGCTTCCCCGCTCACGCACCAGTACAGTTTCAACATCGATACGGAACTAGCGCGGAATCTTTCTCTAACAGTTGGGTATCTGGGCGTGCATGGCGAACACCTCTCCCGCACGCGCGACGTCAACCTGTTGCCCTCCGTAACCGTTCTTGGAAGATACGCGGACGGCACGCCGGTGAGTTTTTACCGGCATCCGGGACCTGCGACCGGTCCGCTGCGGCCGAATTCCGCCTTTGGACGGATCAGCGTCTTCGATAGCGGCGCCGATTCGGTTTACAACGGAGGGTTCATCCAACTCACCAAACGCTACTTTGCGAATTTCCAGGTTTTGACTTCCTACACTTTTTCGAAGGTGATCGACTCGGTTCCGGACGCGACGTCGGTGGTTACCGGGGCGGATGACAGCAAGGTTGCGCAAGACACGCTGCTGCCGAATCTCGATCGCGGCCCCGGCAGCACCGATATCCGCCACCGTTTTGTCTTTTCGGGCGTGTGGGACATGCCGTATGCGCGAACCTTCTCGAACCATGTATTGAAAGCGCTGTTGAGCGATTATCAGCTTTCGACAATCGCGCAGATTCAATCCGGCCGGCGCTTCTCGGCGAACGTGGGCGGCGATCCGAATAACGACGGCAATCCCTCCACCGACCGCGTTCCGTTCGTGGGCCGCGACACGATTGAAGGCCCGTGGTTCGCGACTGTCGATCTGCGCGTCTCCCGCGATATCCCGCTGTTTCGGGAAAGCGTCAGGATGAGGCTGCTGGCGGAAGCGTTCAACCTGACCAACCGGGCGAATTTCAACACGCTGCAAAACAGCCAGTATAGTTTCAGCGCCGCGACGAACACATTTACGCCGCGAACGGATTATCTATCGAGATTGAATACGTTCGATGCGCGAATTCTGCAACTGGCGGTCAAAATTATTTTCTAACTTAAGACCTATGCAGCTTGGCCGGTCAATGTGGCGCACGCAGAAGTGCGTGCGCCACATTGCTCAGCGAATGACAATCAGACCATGAAGTGGGTTTTGCTTTTCGCGCTGACGGCCGCGCCGGTTCAATTCGTAAATGTCGCCGCTAAATCCGGCGTGGGGTTTGTGTTGCAAAACAGCCCGGCGCCGCAAAAATACATGATCGAAACGATGCCGGGCGGCGTTGCCGTATTCGACTACAACGGCGACGGACGTCCGGACATCTATTTCACAAACGGCGCCGCCATTCCCTCGCTCGAGAAGGACTCGCCGAAGTTCTGGAACCGGCTCTTCCGCAACGACGGCAACATGCATTTCACGGATGTGACCGCGCAAGCGGCCGTCGCGGGCCGGGGCTACGCCATGGGCGTCGCCGCCGCCGATTATGACAACGACGGCCACCCCGATATCTTCGTGGCGGGTGTAAACCGCAATACCCTTTACCACAACCGAGGCGACGGGACGTTCGAGGACGTGACGGCGAAAGCCGGCATTCACAGTGGAGAATGGGCCGTGGCAGCGGGATGGTTCGACTACGACAACGACGGCAAGCTCGACCTCATGGTGGTCCATTACTCGAAGACGCCAATGCAGGACCGCTTCTGCGGCGATCGCGAAAGAGGCATTCGAATTTACTGCCACCCCAAATATTTCGAGCCCTTGCCCGCCACGTTGTACCATAATCGCGGCGACGGCACGTTCGAGGATGTATCGAAGAGGTCCGGCATCTCGCGTTACGCCGGGCGCGGGATGAGCGTCGCGTTCGCCGATTACGATGGCGACGGCTTCACCGACGCATTCATCACGAACGATAACATGCCAAATTTCCTGTTCCACAACCGCGGGAACGGAACGTTCGAGGAGACCGCGCTGACCGCCGGAGTGGCATTGCTCGATCACGGCAAGCCGGTTGCAAGCATGGGCGCGGATTTTCGAGATTACGACAACGATGGCCTGCCGGACATCGCGGTTACCGCTCTGGCCGGGGAAACCTTTCCGCTGTTCCGCAATCTGGGAAA
>JALYXS010000548.1 GCA_030946965.1 Acidobacteriota bacterium | reverse complement strand
ATGAGTGCCCGCGCCACATTCCTCATGCTCACGCCAGCAAGCCGGGCAGCGGCCCCGTGCTATCGGCGAACCGCTCGACCGGCGTCCCGAACGCATTTAACATCGAGACCCACAAGTTAGCGGCCGGCGTATCCTCCGGGAAAATCAAATTCTGCCCCGAGGCAATCCGCCCTCCCGCTTTCCCCGCCAAAACCAGAGGCAGCTTGTGTGGATCGTGCTTGTTCCCGTCGCTCAAAGCCGACGCGAACAAAATCATCGAATTGTCGAGTACGCTACCGTCGCCTTCCTTCGCGTCCTGCAACTTTCGCAACAAATACGCGTACTGCGCGATGTACCACCTGTTTATCAGCTGATACTGCCGCAGCTTCTCGGCATCGTTCGAGTGGTGCGACATATCGTGATGCGAGCCGGTCACGCCATCGAGGAAACGGAAGCTTACGTTACTCACCGCATTCCCAAACATAAACGTGCAAATCCGCGTCGTGTCGCTCTGGAACGCGAGCGCGATCATATCCAGCATTAGGCGCACATGCTCGGCGTAATCTTTCGGCGTCTCGGGCGGCATCGCCGCCGCGCTTAGAGATGGCCGGGGTTTTAGCCTGCTTTTGGTTGGGCCGTTCGCCCGCGCCGTCCGCTCCTCGAGAGAACGCACGATTGACAGATACTCGTCGATCCGCCGGCGGTCCGCCATGCCCACTTGATCGCGGAGCTCTTTCGCTTCACCCATCACCCGGTCGAGCAGCAGCGTGTCTTGCTTCGCCGAATTGCCTTGCGGACCCGACGCCCGGAACAGCCGCTCGTATACCGAGCGCGGATTAATCTCGCGAGCGAGCGGAGTCGTCGGACTGCTCCAGGCGATGTGGCATCCATAAACGCGGGTGTAACCGACCACTAGATCCACCCCGGTCGATTCGGGCGAAATCCCCAACTCGAGCGAAGGCAGCGGCGTCTCGCCGGCGGTGCGTTGCGCGGCCACCTGGTCGAGCGAAACGCCGTGGCTATTGAGATCTTCGCCAAGCGTTTTGCTGATCCGGGTCGAAGTTAG
This sequence comes from Acidobacteriota bacterium, assembly GCA_030946965.1. GTDB lineage: Bacteria > Acidobacteriota > Terriglobia > Bryobacterales > Bryobacteraceae > JALYXS01. The sequence continues at coordinate 1,150 of JALYXS010000548.1, read as the reverse complement.
AATGCTGGCTTCCTTTACATAATGCCCGTCGCCATCTTTTGACGCCGCATTCCACAGGTTCTGTACCACGGTCACCTTGTCTTGGAAATCCGCGAGCGGCTCGAGCGTAGGCGAAAGCGTGAAGTTGCGGCCCGTTCCTTCGGGCGACCAGGCATGCGGGTTCACGCCGTTGGGCATGTAGAGCACGGCCATGCGAACCGGCGGTTTCGCCTTGATCGGGGCGGCCATTGCCTCCATCGCCTCCAACCATGGAAGAGCCAAAGTTACTCCGGCGCCGCGTAGCACGGCCCTGCGGGAAAGCGGAAGTCGCGTGGTCATTGAATGTTGGTTTGCTCCTTATTGGGCTGCGGCCGCGCGACATTCGCGCCCGCTTGGTATCGAAATGGCTGGCTCATGACGATTCCTTCGATCAACGTCTGCGCCTTATAATCGTTCGCGGCCAACTGCGCCATGATGCTATCTACCGTGCAGGAATCTTTTCGCGCGAGGCCGCGGCCCAGCGCGTAGCCGAGCATCTTGCTCGTCAAATTGCGGATGAAGAGGTCTTTCTTTTGCAGTAGGACGGTCCTTAATTGATCGGGCCCGTCGATTTTCGTTCCGTCTGGCAGTTCCGCGGCGGTGTCGATCGGCTTGCCCGCGTCTTCGGTCCGCCACTCGCCCAGCGCGTCGAAGTTTTCGAGCGCGAAACCAATCGGATCGATACGGCTATGGCAACCGGCGCACACCGGATTCGCGCGGTGCTGGGCCAGGCGCTCGCGCATCGTCTGGGGCTGGGCGCCCGCATGTTCTTCGAGCGCGGGCACGTTCGGAGGAGGAGGCAGGGGCGGAGTTCCCAGGATCGCGTCCAGCACCCACTTGCCGCGCAATACCGGGCTGGTGCGGTACGGATATGACGACACCGCGAGCACCGCCGGCATTCCGAGCAGTCCGCCGCGATGGCTTCCCGCCGGAAGATCGATGCGGTGCGGCTGCGATTGGCTGTCCTTGCGCAATTTCACGTCGATTTTGCAAAGGTTAACCAGACTTCGCGTGGCGATGGTCCAATTCGAATCGAGCAAATCGAGCAGGGGCAGATTTTTCGAAACGATCTCGTGGAAAAATACGATCGGCTGAAATCGGATATCGCCCTGCAGTTCGGCATCCTGGGAAT
>JALYXS010000522.1 GCA_030946965.1 Acidobacteriota bacterium | reverse complement strand
ATCTCGGCATGGCGCGCTTCTTTATCGTGACCGAATCCGTCAACCGGTGGAAGGAGGTCGAACGCGATGTTGGCCGGCTGGTAGTGGCGCGGATCCGCGCCGGATATATAGTGGCACAACGATCCCAGAGCGCTCTCGCGCGGAAAAATGCGCGGCGGTTCGCCGGTTGCGAGCGCGACTGCCTGCCGGCCCGCGATCAGTCCCGTGGCGATCGATTCCACGTATCCTTCCACTCCCGAGATTTGCCCGGCAAACAAAATTTTAGGATGCGCGCGCAGTTGAAGAGTCGGCGCGAGCAGCGCCGGTGCGTTGATATACGTATTGCGGTGGATCTGTCCGAAGCGCAGAAATTCGGCGTTCTCCAAGCCTGGGATCAACCGCAAGATGCGCTTTTGCTCGCCGAACTTCAGATGATTTTGAAATCCGACAAGGTTGAAACTATCGGCCCGCAGGTTCTCCTGCCGCAGTTGCACGACAGCCCAAGGCCGCCTTCCGGTGCGCGGGTCGGTCAATCCCATGGGCTTCATCGGCCCAAAACGCAGAGTATCGCGTCCGCGCCGGGCAATCTCTTCGATTGGAAGACAAGCCTCAAAATAGGGCGAGTCTCCGGGGATGTGCGCGGCAACTGTTTCCGCGCCGAGAACGGCATCGACGAAGCGGTCGTACTCATGCTTATTGAACGGGCAGTTCAGATAATCTTCGGTGCCGTCGAGCCACTAGCCATAGCGGGAAGCCCGAAACGCGATACTCAAATCCACCGTGTGGGCGTCGACGATTGGGCTGATACTGTCATAGAAAAAGAGGCGGTCGGAGCCTGTAATGCGGCCGATTTCGCGCGCCAGCGCATCGCTCGTCAAAGGACCGGTGGCAATGATCGTGATCGCGTTTTCGTCGATGGCCGTTACCTCTTCACGGCGGATTTCAATCAGCGGATGCGATGTGATCTCGCGCGTTACTTCTTCGGCGAAGACGGCCCGATCGACGGTAAGCGCTTGCCCACCCGGCACGCGAGCCGTGCCGGCGGCGCGCATCGAAAGACATCCGATGCGGCGCAATTCCTCTTTGAGGAGCCAGGAAGCCGAAGGGCGCCGGTCGGATTTAAGAGAGTTGCTGCAAACGAGTTCGGCGAAACGGTCGGTTTGATGCGCGTCGGTCGTGCGGATCGGACGCATTTCGTGGATGACAGCGCGAAGGCCGGCGTTTGCGATCTGATAAGCCGCCTCCGATCCGGCGAGACCGCCGCCGACGATATGGATAAGATGCAAATTCGATTCTAGCGATTGCGTGGGGTACCCGCACCCGCACAGCCGAGGCAATTCGAGTTTTCAAACCGTGAGGGGTTCGCCTGGCTGTAGCTGTTCAGACATCGGAGCAGAGCAGGACGATCGGTTGCCGCTCCTGATACGCCCTCGTGCAGATTGAAACCCTACCGTCACAAGAGCTTCACGTACCCTTTGTGGAATGCGCTTAAGTGCGCTGTTTCAGAATGCGCCGTGCATTCCGTCAGGAGATCAGGGCATCGTAGGTGTTGTGGGCACCAATCCAAAACCACAAGTATCCGTCCGCCCGCTTAATTGCAAGAGCGCGGTAGTTCAACGTGACGCGGGCCGACCAGATTTCCTGCCCGTGGCGCTCTGCCAACTTCTTGAAGTGCAGCGAAGGATGTTGTGGATTGGCCTTCAGCAGTAAAAACTGTTTATCCGCCCGGTTGCGGATGTCTGGGGGAAGCGACTGGTATTCATGCCAGAAGTCTGTAATAGCGCGATATTGCATCCAGTCTGCTAAAGCGGCTGAACTTGATCGTTCTTTTCATCGGCTAAAGCTCGGTTGATGGCTTTATCGAGACGGCCCGCTACAAGGTCGGACTGGATGCGAGCATCGAAGGGGTGCTGATACTGGTCAAGCCACAGGCACAATTCTTCCAACTCTTGCGGAGTGAGTGTGCCGATTGCGCGTTCGATTTCTTGGACTGTGTCTGAACCCATTGGGCCTCTCCGCTATTTTAGCCGGGGAAGATTCCCACGTCCGGGGCTTGACTTCGGACCGGCAGGGTCAAATCTTACCTTTTGAGCGCCAAGAAAGTGATGCCATGAAACTGACCTAGGCGCCTCATTCCACGCAGTCAAGTAGAACATCCGGGAGCGCCCTCAGATACTGACGCCCCTCAGCCGGAGTCAGCCGCCGAAGCTCGATCACTATAAACCGGTCACCCACCGGCATTGGCTTTTCCAGTGAACGTTTCTTTTCCCAGTTCCAAGTGAAGTCGCAGCGATGGAGCCCAGAGCGGCCCGCGATCCCGGTTGTAGGCCGGATTCGCTATATGCTGCAGGTCGAAACTCGCCCAGAAGCCGGGAAACAAGCGCGCGCTGTAATAGCTTTCCCAAATCGTCTCGCGGCCATATCGCAGGGCGCCGTCGCCAATGATAAAGTCGAGACCGCCGCGCTCCAGATACGCGCGGTGAACTCCGGAAATGCCGCTGACGGTCAATCCGCTCGCGACCGTATCGAAGGGACGCTTCCAGCGAGTGCCTGTCGCGGACGCTCCCAGGTTCAGTAGCCGGTCAATCGCCGTGAACGCAAAACTCTCCGTCTTTCCGTCGTTCCAGCCCAGGCGCGCGAACACGCCCACGTCTTTCGTCAGCTCCTGTTCCATGTTGAGCCCGAACCCGTACTTCAACGTGCCCGGGCGGCGCGTCGCGGTAATGTCGGGAACTCCGCCGGTGCGGACGGCTAATTGAAGGGAGTCGGCAAAGGTGCCGGAATCGGTGTGATGCAGGAAAGATAGCAATCGCACCGCGCCGGGATGGTCTCCGGGCGTGTAACGCAGCTCGCCTTCGAAAATATCGCCGCGGTCGCGAAATAACCTCCGGTCGAACCGCAACCCGTTGGCTAGCTTCGGCTCCGCCACGCTGGCATAGCGTAGCGACCAGCGCCGTGTATGAAACTCGTGGAACCAGCCCCAGGTGTAGCCGCGCGTATCGGCCGGATAATCCCAAGCGCCGTTGTACATGATGCCCCATCCCATGAACTGCGTGCGCGGATCGTGCGTGTAGCGGTTGTTGTCGAAGAAATCGGTCACCGTGAAACGCCCCACTGTTACGCTGTAGCGGGTCATCGGACGGTCCCCGGCAAGCTGATTGACGCCGCTCGAGAAGTTTTCTCTTTCATCCCCGAACCCGAAGTCCTGCGTCACGTAAAGGCGCGCGATATAAGGCTTGGGCGTGGCGGAAGCGACGCGAGGCAATTCGCCGTTCGGGAAGTTCGCGATCCCGGTTACGGCGCTGAAACCCCGTCCACCGGCAATCTCCGGATTGAAGTAAAGCTGGGTATTATTGCGCAGCTTGAGGCCGAAAAAAAGCGTCGTCGTGAGCGAAACGTCGCGTTCGGGATATGTCACCAGACTATTCGTCCCGCTATACGCGGCGGGAAAGCGCCCATGGTATTGGCCGATCGATGTGGCCTGATAAAAGAGATTCCACCGCTCTGGTTCCACTTCCGGTTGGCTTTCTGGCTTGTTTTCCTGCTGGCGAGGAATCTCGCCTCCTACCGGCGGAGCATTTTGTGGCGCTTGCGCAAAGGCGGACAACACCACGAGCGCCCACCAGATTACGAACAATTTCTGCCTTCCCACCTATTGTTTATCGCACACGGAAGCGGTCGAAACGCTTACAGTTGGGTTACGACTCAAGGTGTTCGCAACCCGCAATGACATCCGGTCCGCACTGCGCATAGTGGCGCGCATTCCAGCTATAAATGGTCTCCGCTTGGGCTTTGATAGCGCAATGCGCAAGCATCGCGTCATAGATGCAGCCCCCCACAACGCCCAGTGCCGCCGATGTTGCGAGTGCGCCCAAGTATTCCTCCCCATCGAGCGCGATAATCGAAAGCCGCTCGCGTATGCTTCCAAGGAACAGCATGGCCTGATCGCCGCCGATGAAATGAACCGTTTCGGGCTGGCTGAATGGTGCATGTGATCCCCGTAAAACACGGGTACCAGTACCGAGGTGTCGAAAAACGCCTTCAAACGCCTTGGCCCAAATTGGTCAAGTCGCGTTCTTCCCGAATTCGATCCAGCATCTCTTCGGTAGCGGAAGCGGCCAGGGGCTGCCCTGTCCGGAACACCCATACACCGTACTCAGTAGTGAGCGGACCCGTCCCTCGCACCGGTCGCAACGTGATCTGCTCTCCGGCCGTTTCAATTTCCAGCGAGTCGCCCCGCTCCAGATGCAGCTTTTCCCGAACGGACTTGGGAATAACAATCCGGCCCGCCTTATCGATGATTAAGTGACTGCTCACAATGGTACGAACCTATGGGTCGAACCTTACTAAAAGCCACTGTATCAATGAGGGAAGCCGTGCTGGCAACGAATTATGAGCGCGGAGCATCAATAAGCCATAAGGAGCTATTGCAATGATCGAAGGCCTTTTACAACCAATGCACTTGCTGGTTATCTTTGGCGTGGCGCTGTTTTTCTTTGGACCCAAGAAGCTACCCGAACTCGGCAAGGGCCTGGGAGAAGGGATTCGCAGTTTTCGGGCCGGCATTAAGAGCGGCAGCGAGCCGAACGAGACTCACGGATTGATGTAGCCACTCCGCCCTCGGCGTTCGTCAATCTTGCGCGATTTCGCGCCGGACATCTTCGGCTTGCCGCCTTGCGTCTTCCACCTGCCGCCGCGCGTTCTCGACCTCGCGCCTAGCTTGTTCCCGCGCGTTTTCGATCTGCTTTCGCGCATCCCGTAAATCGCCCGCGACATTTGGGACTGGCGGGATAGGTGGAACGGCTGAGACGTTCGAGTGGGTGATCGCTGTAAACGCCCCCTTGCTCACCGAAATTGTCCCGCGGTCCGTGCTGGCCGAGATCGCCGGGCCCTTGTCCGCAACGCTCTTGAGAGAAGCCGAATGACCTTCAGTTTCCACCCGCACGGCATCTCCGTAATCGTTCCGCGCTTCACCGTGGGACGTAGTCGCCTTCAGAGTGAAAGTCGCGTTTTCCGGCAGTGCCAGCGCCACGTTCCCGTTACGGGCATGGACGTCGATTTTCGAGAGCGGCAGGTGCTCGGGCTTGATCTCAATATCGCCGCGCTCCAGATCCACGTCGAGCGATTCCGAGAAATTTTCGATATCGATGTCCCGCGATTTCGCAACCACCCGGATCGGCCCCACCACATTGTTCGCCCGAAACTCTCCTAGATCCATGGTCACGCTGCCCGGAACCTGTTCCACCCGCACGTCCGTCTGATTCTGCGGAGATTCGAAATGCAGGGGCTTCGCGAGATTCCTGAAATCGAGAGTGCCGGAGTAAAAGCCCGTAATGGTGACTTGCCCCGCGATGTTTTCGAGTTGCACGTCGCTCCCGCGGCCCTGCAGATCGAGCGCGCCCTTCAAGCCAGTGGCGCGGATCAGACTGCTATGGTTTAGTTCCACCTTGACGTTGCCGCCAACATCGGTCAGGCGCACGTCGCCTCGGTCGCCCGACATGTCGACCCCGCCGTTTAGCGAGCTAACGGTCAGATCGCCCGCTCGCGTCCGCGCCTCGACGCTCATGCGGCGCGGCACTTTGATCTCGAGGTCCATCGAAACGCGCCGGTCGCCCGCAGCGCGGTCTTCGCCCGTGCGGAGCACCATGCGGTCACCCTCGCGCACAATTTCGAAGCTGGTCTTCCGGTCCGCGTCGTCCGCCGCCTGCTTGTTATAGGCGCGAATCATCTTGTGGCCATCCACTTGAACGTCGTCCCCGTCGGCTCCGTCTATTGAAACGTTTCCGCGCACGTTATCGAGCACCAGCATCGAAGCTCCGGTCGCATCGCCGTGCAGCTTCAACTGGTAATCGAACTGCTCCCCAAACAGATTCACGCCGCCATTTTCAAAACGGCCCATACGCCACTGGAAGTGGTGACGGGCAGCTGCCCAGAAAAAGAAGGTCGCCGCCAGCAGGACGACGAAAACGCCGCCCGGGATGGATCGCGTGGGAAGCGGTTTGCCTCTACCGGCGTCGATCAGGATTTCAAACAGCCGCACCAGCCCAAACACGATCAGAATGAAGGGCCAGTACCGGCCGATGGACCCCCAATCGACCAAGTCCGGACGCAAATTGTTGATTAGCGCTATGCCGCCGATAACGATCAACACCAGGGGGAACGCGACCGATCTTCTTCTCATAACTGTGTCCCTGGCTGCGTACCCGGCTGCGTCCCCGAGTGGATACCCGGCCTTGAGCGCCGTCCCATGCCGCCGCCCAACCCCAGCAGTCCCAAAACGATCAGAATCGCGGGCCAGGTTTCGTGAAAGGTCAAGGGCGTGAAGTTTTCGAGCGCAAACAATATCCCGATGGTGATCATGATCACGGGTCCCCGGATCGCCTGGAGCAGTGCCGCGCTATCGGCGTTCATCGCGCACCCCCGTATCTGAGGATTCGAAGCGCCCGTAAAGCATGTAAACCCCGAGAAGAATCAGCCCGGCCGGCCAGTAACGCAGCAGGCGGTCGAGCGAAAGGACCCCCGTGGTGTCGAGCAGCAAGAGCACTCCCAGCACAATCAGGATCACGCCGCCCACCGGGAACGTACCCGGCCCCTGGTTCATCGCAATGAGGCTCGAGAACTCATCGACGCGTTCACCGTCGCGGCGCTTCTGCGCGGTGTGGTAAGCCTCGAACGCCATATAAAATATCCAGACCGGAATCATCATTCCGAACAGCGGCTCCCACCCTTGGACATCATGCCGGTTGAGAATACTGACGATCAACCCGAACACGACGAAGTGGACTAAGCCTTTGGCATACTGGCCGTTATAGATGGCTCCGACCCCGGGGATTAAGCCGAGAACGAAGGCTAAACCCGGAGATGGCCCTCGGTCTACGCGAACATCGCCAGGATAGGGCTGATCGGGTGGAGCGGCGGCAAGCGGTTCCCCGGTAGCGGTCACCGGCGCATGCTCTTCGCAGTAGACGGTCCCGAGCGACGTCCGGCGGCATTCCGCGCAAAGCGCTTTCCCGCACGTGCGGCAGTACGCGATTGCCGGTATTTCCGGGTGATTAAAGCAGTTCATAAATTTCTCCGTTTCTCTGGCTGGGGCTGCGGCTGCGGTTTCATCGGCAATTTGCGATTCTGCCCCGG
>JALYXS010000598.1 GCA_030946965.1 Acidobacteriota bacterium | reverse complement strand
GCTAAAACCGAGACCGGCCTCGTCGTCCTGGTGCCTCCATTTATTACGGAAGGCGAGAAAATCCGCGTAAACACGGCTGAAGGAACGTATCAGGAAAGGGCCTGAAGAGCGGCGGCCAACTCCGATTCCTCTTCCGGGAAGACGGTACGCAAATCCAGCAGCAATCGGTCGCTTTCCACGCGAGCGATTACCGGAGGTGATCCCCCGCGCAGCTTACGCTCCGATTCCACCGCGTTTCGAGGGATCGAGATAAGGCACGTAGGAATCGGCTGCTCGGGGGTTGAACCGCCGCCAATCACGGACTGACCCGATTCGAGAGTAGCGTTTAACTTAAGCACTGCGTTCAACAACTGTTCGGCACGGTTCCGAATCTCGACTTCCGTAAGGCGAATCATCCGCAATGCCGGAATGTCCGCGCCATTTCGAAGAAGTGTGTTTCGCACAGTATCCTCGATAGCTTGATAAACCATTTTGTCGAGCCGGAACGTCCGGAACATGGGATTCCGGCGCAGTCGCGACACGATTTCGGGATTGCCCGCGAGAATGCCAGCCTGCGGACCCCCCAGCAGTTTGTCCCCGCTGAATGAAACCAGATCGACTCCCGCGCGAATGCTGTCCTGGACGAGCGGCTCGTCGATGCCAAACGGCCTGAGATCGATCACGCACCCGCTGCCCAAATCTTCATACACGGGAATCGAGCGCTCGCGTCCCAGGGCAACCAGCTCCCTCAATTCGGGACGCGAAGTGAAGCCAATCATCCGAAAATTGCTCGGATGCACTCGCAACAGGATGCGAGTGCGGTCCGTAATGGCGTCCGCATAGTCCGAAAGCCGCGTGCGGTTCGTGGCGCCGACTTCGCGCAACACCGCGCCAGAGCGCTGCATGATTTCCGGAATGCGGAAACCATCGCCGATCTCGATGAGTTCTCCGCGCGAAACGATCGCCTCGCCGCCACAAGCGAGTTCGTGGAGCGCAAGGTAAAGCGCGGCAGCCCCATTATTCACGGCGATTGCATGCTTGCCGAGCAGCTTTTCGAGAAGTGGGGAGACGTGATCGTCGCGGCGTCCCCTGCGACTCGTGGCAATGTCGTATTCGAGATTGGAATAGCCGGGCAAAATCGCCGCCGGCCCAAGCGGCGCGCGGCCCAGATTGGTGTGAAGCACGACTCCCGTTGCGTTGATCACCCGCCGCAAGGAGGGTCGCGATAACCGCGACAGATTCCGCTCTACAACCTCTTCCACTCCCTCGCCGGAGCCAAGCTCGCCGTTAAGAATGCTGTCGCGAACCGCATCAAGTGCTCCGCGAACCTCCGCTACAACAAGCGCGTGTGGATAGCCGCTTACCGATTCTCTCAGGCGCAAAAGCACTTCATGAACGGACGGCAGTTCGCGCAATTGCCCGGGGGGAATCAATAGTTCAATTTCAACGCAAATTGAATCTCACGCGAATCGACGCGCGTTCCGGTAATTGTCCCGAAACCCGTACCTACGGTGCCATTCGGCTGCCCGAAAATCGGATGATTCAGCAGGTTAAAAAACTCCCCGCGGAACTCCAAACTGCGCCTCTCTCCGAATTTCCAGTTCTTAACGGCGGAAAAATCGACGTCGACCAGCGGCGGCCCGATCAGGTTATTCCGCGCGTTGTTCCCGTAGCGGTATTGCGGCAAACTGGGGTCGTTGATCCGGTTCACGAAATTCGAGGTGTTGAACCAAAGGCTCGGCCCGCGCTTGTCGCTCGGCAGGCTGCTGACGCCGCCCAAATTGTCCGGGTAGCAGTTATCGCCGCCGTTCTGCACCGATCCACTGCCGCAATACAACGTGAACGGGAAGCCGCTCTGTAAGGTGGCGATGCCGCCAACTTGCCAGCCGCCCAAAACAGCGTTCGTTACCGCATTGGTATTCCCGAGGAGCGCTTTGCCGCGCCCGACAGGCAATTCATAGAGGAACGAAGTTGTCGAGCGGTGCCGGAAATCGAAAGCCGAAAGGCCGCGATCGAGACGCAGGTTGTAATCGTTCGAGGGAGTCAGCGAATCGCCATCCACCGTGCGAATGCCGCTGCCATTGTCAATCGATTTACTCCAGCTATAGGAACTCAGAATCGTGAAGCCGTGACTGAATCGCTGTTGGAAACGCGCCTGTAAAGCATGGTAGGTCGAATGGCTAGGGTCCGTCATTACCTGGAAGGAGCCGCCATAGACCGGAAATCCGGGGCGCCGGCTATTGATGTTCGTCGGCGGCCCGGGCGTGGCGGTGTTATAGGTCATGAGCCGCTGCAGATGCACGCCCGCCGACCCAAGATACGAAACCTCAATCGAACTGTTGGCCCCAACCTGCCGCTCCAGCCCGAAAGACCACTGCGCGACGTATGGCGTGGATTGGTTGAACTGGTTCACCAGAATGAACGACGGTACGGAATTTTGCAAGAAGGGAACCTGGAAATTCAAACTTGGAATCAGGTTCGATTGAGCGTTTTCACTGCGCCGGGTGGAGTAGGGAGCGTTGCGCACCAGATCGAACTGCGCGTTGCCGATATCGCGCACGTAGTAAATACCGCCGCCGCTTCGAATCACGGTCTTCGAGTTCAGGCTGTATGCTACTCCCGCGCGCGGGGCCCAGTTGTTATAACGCGCTTCATAGGCCCGGCGTCCGAACATTCCGTTGCGCACATACGGCACGGTCGAGGGCAGTTTAAATGGCGGGTTGCCCTGGTACGGATCGCCATTGCCCGCGCGCACGTACTCCGGAAGCACCGAATTATCCCACTTGAAGGCGATGTTCACGATCGCGTCGTGAGCGTCCAGGTAGGGCGGCTCGAATTCATACCTCAGCCCATAGTTGACGGTAAGCTTAGGTGTAATTTTCCAGGAATCCTGAGCGTAAAAGTTAAGCGACACGCCGCGGAAGTTCGCGATCGGCGCACCGGTCTGTCCCTCGGCAACGTTAATATCGCCCAGTAGGAAATCCGCGATCGTATTCTGCGGTGGAACGCTCTTGAGGTTGGGATCGGCTGTGTAGGTGCCGTTAAACGTGAAGCGTCCGCGCGGCACCACGGCTCCTAGCTGGTTGTAGCGCATGCGGCGGCTATCGGTCCCAAACTTAAAGCTATGCTTGCCGTGCGTCCAGGAGAAGTTGTCCGTCCACTGGAAGAGGGTGTCCCAGTTGACGAACGGACAATCGCTGCACTCGCCCACGGTCGAAATACCGCTGAATTGGAAAACCGGAACTCCCCAATATTCGGGAATGCTGGTTTGAACTCCTTGAATTCCAAGCTGTCCAACCACGTTTCGAACGTTCGCACTCGGTTGCTGGTTCGCGGCAACCAGACGGCTGATCGAAAACTTGAACTCGTTGACTTTGTTCGAACCGAGCACCAGCACGTGGCCGATCATGCCCTGGTGCGCTCCCACGTCGTTGTTGTATCCGAGGCCGGGCGTGGTAAGCGGAAGATATCCGGCGTCGTGAGTGTGGCTATATCGGGCTTGTATCGTCGACGAGGAATTCATGACGTAATCGCCGCGTAGCGTCCATTGATCGTTGTCGTTGCGCCGGCCCTCGTTTTCCACGTAGTTGGCGGTGTAAGTTCCCGGAGCGCCCTGATTCGGCAGCGGGAAGTAATTCTTCAAGACGGTCGTCGAAATCTGGGAGATGCGATTTGCGGGAATGATATTTCCGGGGAACGCCGATTGCGAGATCACCTTGCCGGTGGCTGAATCGACTACTCGCGTAAGAGGATCGTAAATTACGGCGCTCGAACCGGAGAAGTCGCCTATGCGATCGGATGCGTAAGGCATGTTAAAGACGTTCGTCAAGGCTTTACGCTCGCGTAGACCTTCATAATCGAAAAAGAAAAACAACTTGTTCCTGCCGTTAAACAGTTTTGGTACCCACACGGGGCCGCCCACCGTCCCGCCGAACTGATTGCGTTTGAAAGGAGCGATCGGGCCTTTCGGATCGAAGAAATTTTTGGCGTCGAGCTGCGAATTCCGCAGGAACTCGAACAGCGCGCCGTGAAACTCGTTGGTGCCGCTCTTGGTTGTGATGTTCACCTGGCTGAGTCCCCGGCCATACTCGGCGCCATACGTTCCGCTCTCGACTTTGAACTCCTGAAGCGCATCGACGGAGGGCAGGAAAAGGTAAGTGTTGAAATTCGGGTCGGTGTTTTCCACCCCATCGAGTGAGTAGTGATTGAAACTGGTGCGCTGGCCGCTCACATTCAGGGAGAACTGGTTGCGCGCGCCGCCCATGCGCTGCTGGCCTTGCGAAGACGCCGGGCCGTTGGTCGTGGCGCCCGGAGTGAGCGATACCAGTTGAAGCGGATTGCGTCCATTCAAGGGCAGGTCGATAATCCGGCGATTCTCGATGACGGTGCCGATCGATGCGTTCTCGGTTTCGATTACCGGCGCGCCTCCCGCTACTTCGATCGTGTCGCTGGTGTTTCCTACTTCCATGGTGAAGTCGAGACGGTCAACCTGGCCCACTTGCAACTCGACATCGCGGCGCTCGGCGACCTTGAATCCTTTAGTTTCCACGCGCAGGGAATAATTGCCCGGAGTGAGCGAAGGCAAGCTATAAACGCCCGAATCGTTCGAGGCGGCAGTGCGCCGCGAGCCGGTCCCGCTATTGGCGGCTGAAACGGTGGCTCCGGCGATTGCCGCGCCGGTTGCATCCGTCACCGTTCCGGTAATCTCACCGGTTGGCGTCTGCGCCTGAAGTACAGCCGCGGCAAACAGCGCGGCAAAACACAATGAGCCTAAAAGCGATGCGCGTTTTGCAGACATAGATACCCCTGCACAAAAAGTGTGAAACAACCCCGGATAGATGGAAGGTATCAAACGTTCCGTAGGGCTGTCAAATTTAGGGGTTTCCCGTGCTACTTCCCGCTACCTCGAGCACAATCTTCATCAACAAGCTGGTTCCGGATTGTAAATTCTCGATAGAGATGCGCTCGTCGTTGCCGTGCATCCTCAACTCGCCCTCGCGGCGGAACAGCGGGACGCCATACACCGCCACCCCTTTTGCTCGCAAGTATGCGCCGTCGGTGGTGCCGCGCATTAGAAACGGGACCACGCGGCTATTGGGGGACGACGCGAGAAACACCTTTTCCATGGCGCGATACAGGGGTGACGTAAGCGAACTCGGCTCCGTCGCCGGCTGCTCCTGGCCTCCGGCGGGTTCAATTTTCACCAGTGGATCGTCCACAATTTTTTGGAAGCGGGCGTAAACCTCTTCTTTGGTTTCGGTAGGCAGACGGCGCGCGTCCACCTGCGCTTCCGCCACGTTCGGAATAACGTTGATCTTTACGCCGGCTTGCAGCATGGTCGGGGAGACGCTGGTCCGAAGCATGGCGCTCAGCTCGGCGTCGCGCTCGCGAATCTGGTTCGCGGCGGCGATTGAGAGCGCCGGGTTGTCCAACTTGGGCAACAGCGGCGTGAGCCAGGCATAGTCGGCTAAGCGCGACAACTCCTGGAAATACCGGCGGGTGGTCGCGTTCAACGCCACCGGCTCATCGGCATCGGCCAGGCGCGTCAAGGCGCGCGCCAGATGCACCACGGGGTTATCGGCGCGAGGCAGCGAGCCATGCCCCGCGGTGCCGCGCGCCGTGAGCTTAATGCGCGTGGGAATCTTTTCCGCCGTCTGAATCTGGAAAATCCGCACGCCGGAAGGCGTATCGATGGTGTAAGAAAACTCGTTGAGAGCGAATTCGGCGTCGATCTTCGAATAAGCGTTCTGGATTAGCCAAGTCATTCCAGTCGATCCCGCCTCCTCATCCGATTCCGAGACCAGAATCACGTCGCGATTGAGCTGGACGTTAGTTTTCTTCAGCTCGACCAGCACGGCCAATTCGGCGGCCAGCAGCGATTTATCGTCTTCCGTGCCGCGCCCATAGATCACGCCGCTTTTTGTTACTGCCGCGAAGGGATCGACGGTCCACTGTGCCGGGTCCGCCGGCACCACGTCGCTGTGCGCGATCAGGAGTAGTGGCCGCCCCTTCCCGGAACCCTTCAATCGCGCCACGAAATTCAGCCGCGCGGGATTCGCGCCGAGCAGTTCGCACGAAATTCCGTTGGCGTCCGCTACTTGCTTGAGGTACCGCGCCACGCGCGTTTCATTACCGGGAGGATTAGTGGTGTCGAGGCGCACGAGGTCTGTTAAATAGCGAATGGCTTCGACGGCTGGACCGTTCGGCGCGGCATAGGCTGCACCGGCCGGCAGTAACAGGAATAGCGCGTAAGCGCGGTTCATAATTGATTGATGTTACCGCGCGCCTCACGGGCGGTTGTGACCGTCCTGCTGGTGGGGACCGCTATCTATTTTCTATACCTTTTCGACTTAACGGCCATGGGCTTAGTCATGCGGGACGAGCCGCGGTATGCGTCGATCGGTCGCGCCATGGCTCAATCGGGGGACTGGATCACGCCTCGCCTGTGGGGCGAACCCTGGTTTGAAAAACCGCCTCTGCTTTACTGGATGACCGGCGCGGCGTTCCGGCTGCGCCTTTCCGCGGACCTCGCGCCTCGCCTGCCGGTCGCGCTCCTGAGCGTCGCGTTTCTGCTCTTCTACGCCTGGATTTTGCGCCGTGAGTTCGGGATGCGCGCCGCCGTGTACGCCGCCGTCATGCTCGGCACGTCGGCAGGGTGGCTCGCATATAGCCACGTGAGCGTAACCGACCTCCCACTAGCGGCAACGTTCTCCGCCGCCATGCTGCTGACGCTTCCTTGGATTCGATTGCGGGAACGGCGCTGGCTAATGCCCGCGTCCGCAATGCTGGCTTTGGCGGTGCTGGCGAAAGGCCTGGTTCCATTAGTTTTGGCGCTGCCGCTCCTGTGGATTGGGCGCAAACAGTGGCGCGACCTTTTAGCGCCGAGACCGGTTCTGATCTTCGCGGCGATCGCGCTGCCGTGGTATTCGCTCTGCACCATCCGCAACGGCACTCTATTCCCGCGAACTTTTTTTTGGGAACATCACTTCCAACGGTTCACTTCAAATGCTTTGCAGCACGGACAGCCGTTCTGGTACTACGCGCCCGTGTTCCTTCTGGCTTTTTTTCCGTGGACTCCGATGCTGCTCGTTCTCTTCCGGCGCGACCTGTACCGCGATGCGCGCATGCTCTTCCTGTTGCTTTGGCTGGCCTTCGGATTTCTGTTCTTCTCGGCCGCCGCCAATAAACTGCCTGGTTATTTATTGCCCCTTCTGCCAGCGGCTGCGGCGCTCGGCGGTATTGGCGCGGCAAGGGCGCGTTCCGCCGGCGGAGTGTTGTTCGCCTGCACGATTCTGTTATCGCTAACGCCACTGATCGCGGCTATTCTGCCGCCCGCGCTCGCCGCCGGCTCGTTCCGGTTTAGTTTCTTGGCGCAAAGTTCATGGAAGCAGTTCTGGGCAATATCGGCGGGACTGATACTTGCGGGTATTATCTTATGGTTCCTGGATCTCCACGGGCGCCGCAATGCGGCGTTCGCCTCGCTCGCGGGGCTTACCATTTTGTCCGTGGTGTATCTGGAGACCGCGGCTTTCCCGGTGATCGATCAAGCTGCGTCGGCTCGTCCAATCTGGCGGGAACTGCAGGGCCGTGACCAACGGGCATGCATCGGGAACATCGACCGTAGCTGGCGGTACGGGCTGAATTACTACTCGGTCTTGCCACTGCCGGATTGCCGGGAGTTCGATGCGCCGCTAGCCGTCGTACCGGGACAGGCGCGGCCCCAACTCCGTGGCAACCAAGCCGGTTTACCCGGCAGGGAACGCTAACTACCGCCCAGCTTTGGCGCGGATCTCTTGCTGCGAAAATCGGAGAGCCATGATGCGCCACCTCGCTCCCATCTTCCGCGCCGCCTCGCTGGTTCCGGCGCAAAAGGTCGATCTCTCGAATCGGGCCACGAACGCCGATTTCTCTAAGTCCGCGTTTACCAAGCACGTGCGGGTGGTATCCGCGCTGCCGACGACACGACGGCAATTCAGAACGGCATCGACGACCGTTGCGCGCGAAGGAATGGCGGGCAGCTCTGGTTCCCCTATGGCTATTACCGATTGACCCGCCCGCTGACCGCGACTTGCAACAATCTTCCGCTGCAAGGAGAATCGGTGTCGGCTATCGCCGGAAACATCCCGCTGGAGGATTACACTTATCTCGATCTGGGAGAGGCCGTGACGATGCGTTCGCTCAATGGCCTCGCTGCGTTCACGATCGAGGCAACCGTGAAGCTAAACCGCCCTGTCACTTCCGGCTTCCACTCGATTGCTGCAGACCCCCAATAACGTGCTGACCGTGGGCGCCAAAGCCCACGTCGCGGCGACTTACGACGAGGCGCATGGCGTCACCATTTGGGTGAACGGCGTCTCGAAAGCGAATGCGGCGATCACGGGAACATGGAACCAGACCTTCCATGAAAACGTGACCTTTGCCGCCGAGGTCTTGGATTGGCCCGGGGGGACGCCGACAGCCGGTGTTTTCTCGCCCGACATGTGGATCGATTCGTTTCGCGTGAGTAACGTGAACCGCTACAACTCCGCGTTCACCGCCCCCGCCACCAAATTCGCCAGCGGCGCGAATACCCTCATGCTTTTAAATTTCGATCGGGAATTCGACAAAAACGTCATTACTCGCGGGTATACCAACGCCCAGCCTGCCTATCTCGCGGCGCGCGCCGTGGGCAATTACGCGTCGGGCGGATACGTCGAGCGGCTGCGGATGAATCGCCTGGAATTCATTTTGCAATCGTCGTATGGCCCCATGCTCGCGCGATCGGTTCTCGGCTCGATCAGCGATTGCCAGTGGATCAGCGGCGCCCGGGGCGCCGGGCCGTTGTATTGGGATTACAGCTTCGAGAATAGCTTTCGCGACAACTACGTCCAGAGCGGCGCCACGTCGCCCTGGGG
>JALYXS010000492.1 GCA_030946965.1 Acidobacteriota bacterium | reverse complement strand
GAACATTGAAACGCGTCTGCCCGAGAAGGCGCGGATCGGATTGGCGGATGTAGTGTTCCTGGATTTCCGGGCGGCAAAAAGCAATGGATAGATCGTTTTTGTGGCGCGGACACTCGCGTGGACACTTCTTCGTACGGACGGAATCCTCGAAAACAAGTGTCCACACGAGTGTGGACACGGCAGACACGAGTGTCCGCGCCACAAGATCATGACCGCTCTCCACGCGCTCCGGCTCGCATTCCTCGCTCTGTTTCTGTTACTCGCGCTCGTTCTGGCTTGGCTCGCCAGAGACCGGGTCTGACCTATGCGGTTCCGCTCGGCCGCTGGCAGTCATTCAGGCCTGGTTCGCGACAACAATGAAGACCGCGTTTACACCGACGACGAACGCGGCTTTTTCATGGTCGTGGACGGCATGGGCGGGCACGCGGCGGGTGAAGTAGCCGCGGATATCGCGATTAAGAGCATCCGAAGCCGGCTGGAGCGCCAAACGGATTCCGTCGAGCGCCGCATTCGCGAAGCCATCGCGCTCGCCAACAATGCGATCCACGAGGCCGCCCAAAATAATCCCGAGTGGAACGGCATGGCTTGCGTTCTCACCGTTGCGGTTATTGCAGGCCGTCAGGCGACCATCGGCCATGTGGGCGATTCGCGCTTGTACAAATTTCGCCAAGGCCGCATGGAGAAAATTACTCGCGACCATTCGCCGGTGGGCGAGCGCGAAGATAGTGGCGAGTTGAATGAAGAACAGGCGATGTCGCATCCTCGCCGGAACGAGGTGTATCGCGACGTGGGCTCCGAAGAGCACTCGCCGGAGGACGGCGGATTCATCGAAATCTCGACGGTTCCGTTTGAACCCGATAGCGCGCTGCTCTTATGCAGCGACGGGTTGAGCGATGTGCTTCCATCCGCCGATATTCTGCGGATCGTTCAAGCGCATGCGGCCGATCCGCCCGTCGCCGTGCGGGAGCTGATCGAGGCCGCGAATCGAAACAGCAAAGATAATGTTTCCGCCGTCCTGGTGGAGGGCGAGGCGTTCGCAAAGGTTGCGGCGAAACCGGAATCGCGTTCCCCATGGCTTTATCTGGCGGCCGGCGTGTTGCTCGGCGCTCTTTTGACCTTTGCCGCGCTACGCTATTTTGAGCCGCCAGCGGCGCATTCGAGAACGATCGTCGTAAGGCCGCAAGAGAGCATTGCGGCCGCGCTGCGAGATGCCGCCCCCGGAGACGTTATCCACCTCGCGGCCGGAGAGTATGCCGAAACGGTTCATCTCAAGAACGGCGTGGACGTTGCCGCCGAGCGCGAGCACGAAGCAAAAATCACCGGCGGCATCGTCGCGGAGGGCGTCGGGCGCGCCCGCGTGACTGGTTTTAAAATCAGCGGCGGAGATATCGGCATCCGGATTAAGGATTCGAATATCGCTATTGAACGCGATGAAGTTACGGGCACGCGGATCGCGGCGATCGAGTTTAGCGGAACCTCCAACGGCGTCGTCGAAGCGAGCTCGATTCACGACAATGCCGGCGCGGCGATCGTGGTTCGCGACTTGGCCGCGCCGCTGTTGATCGGCAACACGATTATTGAGAACAAGCGGCGCGAGCGTTCCCGATGAGTCCCGGCGATAGGTACGGCGGTTATGAGATCGTCGAGTTCCTGGGACGCGGCAACATGGGTTGGGTCTACCTCGCGCGCCATTCCGACGGCCAACAGGTCGCGCTCAAGATCGTCTACCGCGGGCAGGACTTGGACGACGCCGACGTGCTCGAAGCCGAGCAACTCGGCGCGGAACTGCAGCAGCGGCTCCGGGGCGTGGACCCTCGCGTGGTTGGCGTAAATCGCTACGGGTATTTCGGCCGCGATCTGTTTATCGAAATGGAGTACGTGCCCGGTGAAGATCTCGCCACCACGCTTCAGCGCGGACCGTTGAATCCGCGGCTTGCCGCGGGCATTGCGATGCAATTGTGCGAGATGCTCGAGAATCTGCGCACCTTTTCGACCTCCATCAGCGATAAGCAATTTACCGGCGTGGTACACGGCGACCTCAAGCCGCGCAACATCCGCATCACTCCCGAAGGTCACGTCAAAGTTATCGATTTTGGGATCGCGAAGGCTCTTTCGCAAACGCGCAAGCAGACGGTAAACGTGTTCGCAAGCAAAGCCTATTGTTCACCCGAGCGGCTCGATACGCAGAACATGGACTCGCACTCCGACCTGTGGTCCGCCGGCGTGCTGCTGTATCAAATGATCGCGGGAAAGCTGCCTTTTAACGAAGCATCGGTCGAGCAACTGGAACGCCGCATTCGGTCCGGACCGCCGGCGAATCCGCTTCCGGCAAGCTGTCCCGAATCGTTGCGCAACATTGTTATGCGAATGCTGGCGCGCGATCCGGCGCGGCGTTATCAGACCGCAACTGACGTGAAGCAAGACCTAACGCGCTTTCTCAAAGGGGAGCGGGTCGGCGCCATGCCGGTTGAGAGCGAAGCCACGGTTCGGACCAGCTTACGCACCGCGCCGCCCCTAGTCCGGAAAACCGCGAGTCCGATACTCAGGAGAACTTTTGGATGCTTTGCGATTCTTGGCGCGCTCGCGCTGGTTGCCGTGACCGCCGTAGGGATGCAGGTTTCTTTCTACGACGACGCGAGTGCGTTCAAAGAAGGTGTCGAGACGAAGCGAATAGATCTGGATGACGCGTGGGCGCGGTATCAAAAGTTGAACCGGCGTGAGCATCTGCCCTTCCTGATGTGGGGCGCCCGGCGAGCGTTGAAATCGAGACTGATCGCGGCGGGCAGCGAGCCAATCCTCGAATATCGCAACAGTGACGCCCCCACCGTGCGCGAGAATCAATGGAAACAGGCTTATGCGGAATTCGCGCGCGCCGAGGAGATCGATCCGGACGATAACAAAATCCGCGGCGATATGGACCTGTGCGAGGGGCACCTCGACCGTATTGCCGCGAGCGGGACCAAGGGGGCGAACCGCGCGAAGAACTTAAATGCGGCTGTTTCGAAGTTCCATGAGTCGGCGGATTTGCTGAGGAAGTCACCCGACCCTTACCTTGGTTTAGCGCGCTTGTACGTTTATGATTTGAACGACATGGAACGCGCGGAAGACGCTCTTAACAAGGCTTGGGACTACGGCCATGCCCGCGGTAAACGCGAAAAAGCGCAATTGGCGGACGGCTACTACCATCGAGCGGAACGAACGGTGAGCGCCGCGCGTTCCTTCAGTGAGATGCCGCAACAACAGAGAGAATATTTGGAGAAATCAAGGCAGGACTATCTGCACGCGGAAGATCTGTATGCTCAGGTTGGCGCGTTTTACAATGCCACGCAGAATCGGATCAAAGCCATTCGCGCGGCGGACCAAGTGGAAAATCGCATTCGGGAATTGCAAGACGCGGGTTTTGTTAAGTGACCACCACGCGAAAAAGCGCGCGGGCGAGGATTCTCGAACGGCAACAGCGCGAAATTCTGGAAAGCTCGTCGTCGCGGCGGCAGGAATTGGGGCTGCTGTTGGCCGCATCCCTCGTGGTTGCGACCGGATTGGCGCTGGTGTACTCCGGAAAGACCGGCCGGGAGGTCGAGCAAGGACCATTGCTCGATCTCAACCATCTAACGAGCCAGACGCAATTGTTGCCGTTGCTCACGATGTTTCCGAGCGCGGACGATCGGGAGTTCGTCGCGCATCATATCTATTCCGCCACGCGTCACGGTAACCATTTGGAGAATGCCGGCGCGATTGGCCGGATACGCCTGCATGACTCGGAACCGGGGCTTCGCAAGCTGCCGTCATTCGCGAAACGCATAACGCAAGCAGGTGAACGGCGCGTGGAGCGGGATCGCGAACGGCAGGCAAACCGTGGATGGCCGCAACGGATTTGGGACCGGCTGCGAACGCCTCCAGCCGAAGGCGCGCTAACGATTCCACTCTTGACCGGCCCGCAATTGGCGCAGTTGAAACCGTACTTGGCGGTGCGCGAGCGAAACGAATTTCGAAATCGATTTTTCCTATGGATTGGACTTTACTTCGCGGGCTTCTACGCCGTTCATGCCTTTTGGAGGGTGCGCCAATTCGCGGGCGACAACGTGCTGTTTCCGTTGATCCATCTGCTTTCGGGCTGCGGCCTCATCCTGATGGTGAGCCTGCGCGATCCACTTCGCGATACGCTGGCGTTCCGCGATTTCTCCGAAGGGGTGGCGTGGGGTTGCGTGGCAATGATCCTGTTCACGCTTCCCAATTACGAGCGCCGTTTCAGCCGGTTAAGCTACGTGCCGCTAATCGCGAGTTTGCTGCTCGCCCTTGCTCTGGGTTTATTTGGCAGCGGCCCTGGCACTAGCGATGCCAAAGTCAATCTATTTTTCTTCCAGCCCGTGGAAGCGATCCGCATTTTGGTCGTACTTTTTCTTGCCGGATACTTCGCGCAGAATTGGGATGCCTTGCGTGAGCTGCGGCAGGAACACGGCGCGTTGCAAAAGCTTTCGTCCCGCTTTAATATTCCGCGTCTCGACTACGTGCTGCCCGTGATCGTAGGTGTCGCGCTCTCGCTGGCTTTATTCTTCTGGCTGAGCGATCTCGGCCCCGCGCTTGTGATTGGCTGCCTGTTTCTGGCGCTCTACAGTCTCGCGCGTAATCGTGCCGCGTTAGCCGCCGCGGGCTTCGCGGTCATTGTCCTTGGATTCTGGGCCGGTCACCTGGTGGGAAAACCCGAAACGGTGAATCAGCGCATCGAGATGTGGCAATCGCCCTGGAATAATCACGTTCACGGCGGGGAACAATTGGCCCACTCGCTTTGGGCGTTCTCAACGGGAGCATTCTCGGGCACGGGCCTCGGCCTTGGCGATCCCGAAATGATTCCGGCCGGGCACACGGATCTGATTGTTTCGTCGCTCGGCGAGGAGTGGGGATTTCTCGGAGTGTTGGGCGTCTATGCGCTTTACTCGATCCTGATTTATCGCAGCCTGCGGATCGCGATGAACGCGCCTGGCGTGTACTCGCTTTTTCTGGTTGTGGGTCTCACGTTGATCAACGCGCTTCAGATTCTGTTGATCTCGGGCGGAATATTGGGGCTGATTCCGCTTTCGGGCGTGGTGTCGCCATTTCTGAGCTATGGGCGGACGTCGATGGTCGCTAATTTTGCTCTGGTCGCAATCGTTCTTTCCGTTTCCGCGACGCTTCCGAAAAAAGAGCAGTCGGCCAATTTCGGGAAGCCCGTGCGCTGGTTGGGCGCGCTGCTTGCCGCGGCGTTCGGCGTGGTGATCGCGCGCGCCGCTTACATTCAGATTGTGAAAGCGGACGACACCGTAGTCAAAGGTACGCTCGTGTTGCAAGCCGACGGCGTGCGGCGCTACGAATACAATCCGCGTCTGTTGGCGATCGCGCGCCAACTTCCGAAGGGCGACATCTTCGACCGCAACGGACTTCCTCTCGCGACCAGCGACGCCGCGAAGTTGCAAGCGCATCGGCAGGAATATGAGAAGCTCGGCATTTCGCTCGATCGGGCGATATCGAGCCGCGAGCGCCGGCATTATCCGCTTGGATCCCCTCTCTTTTATCTAC
>JALYXS010000485.1 GCA_030946965.1 Acidobacteriota bacterium | reverse complement strand
GTCCCAGGGCTTTCCAGCGGGCCTCTTACCCACTACCGTTTTGCGGCCGAATGTGAGTTTGAAAGCCGCGTACGCTCAGATGCCCAATCAATATGCGGAGCAGTGGTTTGCGGACGTGCAGCGCCAGTTGCCGCTCGATACGGTTCTAACGCTTTCGTATCTCGGATCGGGCACGCACCATCTCTCGCAAACGACCGATGCGAATCAGCCTCTGCTTCCCGGTCCCGGTTCGGTTCAATCGCGCCGGCCCTTTCCGCAATTCGCCGGGATCACGTTGCGCGATCCTCTCGGCAACGCATCCTACAACGCGCTGGGCGTGAAGGCGGAAAAGCGCTATACACAAGGCGTTACGCTGTTGATGTCGTACACGTTTTCCCACGCGATCGACGACGCGGTGGAGACCGACACCAACGCGGGCGGAGAAGGGTTGCAAAACAGCTACGACGTGAGGCGCAGCCGCGGCAATTCGGTGTTCGATGTCCGGCATGTGTTCGTCACCAGCGCCGTGTACGATCTTCCGTTTGGCCGCGGCCGCAAGTGGATCAATGGCAATCGCGCTTTGGATCTTATCCTTGGCGACTGGCAACTGGGTGGGATCTTGAGCATGCGCAGTGGCGTGCCCTTCACGCCTCTGGTGAGTACGGATATTGCGAATGTGGGGGGCGCGAGCCATCCCGATTACTTACGAAACGGAAATCTGCCCGGCGGCCGGCAGAGTATCGACCGCTGGTTCGACGTCACGGCGTTTGCCGTTCCGGCGCAGTATACTTACGGCAATGCGGGCCGGAATATTCTTTACGGACCGCGCTTCCGCAACCTGGATGCCAAGCTCGGCAAGAATTTTCAATGGAACGAGCGGCTTCGAATGGAGTTTCGCGCCGAATTCTTCAACGCGACAAACACGCCGCATTTCAATCTGCCGAATGCGAATATCAATCAGCCAGGCGGAGGAAAAATTACCTCCGCCATGGACCCGCGGCAGATGCAGTTCGGTCTAAAACTGATTTACTGAGAGCCTATGTTCCGAGCCGCCTTAGTTACTCTGTTTATGATTTCGCCCGCGGCCGCGCAGAATCCGGAAGGGCCGGCCGCGAACAACTTGCCCGCGGCGCAGATTGGCGGAGAGGTTCCAGGCGACCGCGTCAGCAACCCGGATAAGCAAGGCGATTGGCCCGCGATTGCATACGCCAAGGATGGAGCGCTCTTTGCGATCTGGATCGAGTGGAACGACAAAGATGCCGACCGTGTGCTGGTGCGCCGGCGCGACCCACAAGGCAAATGGGGATCTGAGGTTGCGCTCGGCGACGGCAACTGGGATCACTATTCGCCAACCATCGTTCCGCGCGGCGATGGGGCGATGGCGATCTGGTCCGGACAATCGGACGGCAATTACGATCTGTTCGCCGCAACGGTTTCCGCTTCCGGCCAAGTCTCGCGCCCCGAGCGTCTTACCAGCGCGCCCTTTAGCGATTTCAACGCGCGCGCGGTTTCCGACGAGGCGGGAAATGTCACGCTCGTCTGGCAATCGTTCCGTTCGGGCAACGGCGATATCTATGCGCGCCGGTTTTCCGGAGACTCGTGGGGACCTGAAACGCGCGTTTCCGTAAGCAGTAGCGACGATTGGGAACCCGCTGTTGCGCTCGATCGAAAGGGCCTCGCGTGGATCTCCTGGGATGGTTACGAAACCGGCAACTACGATGTGTATCTGCGCTCTTTCGATGGCCGCAAGCTGGGGAATACAATCGCGATGACGACCGAACCCGCCGCGCAATTTCATTCGTCGGTCGCCGTGGATGGGGACGGCCGGGTGTGGGTTGCGTGGGACGATGCGGGCGAAAATTGGGGGAAGGATTTCTCGCGATCGAGCGCCGCTCCCGGCAGCCGCGGGTTGCACTATTCCCGCAAGATCGGAATGCGCGTGTATGCCGGCGGGCGCGTGCGGGAACCCTCCGCCGATGTTTCAAGTGTCTTCACCGGGCGCATGCAGCGCTACGCCGAGCTTCCCAATCTGGCGGCGGATTCGAGCGGCGCGATGTGGCTGGTCTTCCGCCATTGGACGCTGCCGAAGCCGCATGAGATCTATCATTTCTATGCGACGCATTTAAGCGTTGGCAAATGGTCCGTGCCGATTCGGCTCACGGCCAGTTCGGGCCAGAATACGCAGCGCGCATCGCTTTCTTTGGCCCCGGCGGGAACCTTGACGGTCGCGTATTCGAGCGATGGGCGCGGTCCCGAAGTTGTCAACACCGATCCGATGCACGCCGCGCACTACAACGTCTACATCTCCCATCTTCCGAAGGGCGGCGGTCCTCCGGTCGTGGAATTCTCGAGCGAACTCCTTCCGGCCGCTCAGAAACGTCCTCCGCCCCGCGCGAGGGCAACCACTACCGTGAACGGCAAGACCTATCGTCTGATGATGGGCGACGCGCACCGCCACACGGACATTCGCGGCCATAGCGGAGTCGACGGCTCCGTTCTCGACACGTACCGGTATGCGATGGATGCCGCGCGGCTCGATTGGCTCGGCACCTCCGATCACAACGAAGTGACCGGCGGACGATGGCCCGACGGACTCCGCGATTATCAATGGTGGACCACGCAGAAGACCGTGGATTTAATGTCGCATCCGCCCGTCTTCTTCGGCGTCTACAGTTACGAACACAGCCTGCAGCGGCCGTCGGGACACCGGAACATTCTGTACCTGAAGCGCGGCGGACCGTTGCGCGCCGCCGACCGCGAGCGCAAACCGGACGACAACCTTCCTCCGAATCTTTGGGAGTGGATGACTCGGCACGCACTCACGCAGCCGGGGCAGAAGGTGATCGTCGTGCCGCACACGTTCGGCGAATCCTCTCAGCCGCTCGGCGATTTCAAATGGGACAACGCGCGTTTCGATTGCCTGCTTGAAATCTATCAGGGCGCGCGGTCGAGCTACGAAGCGTTTCGCGCGCCCGCGGGCGAACGGCGGGGGAATTCTCAAATCGACGAGCCGGGCCATTTCGCCCAGGATTCGCTTGCGGCCGGGAATGTGTATGGCTTCGTTTCGTTCAGCGATCACGGCTCCACCCACAACAGTTGGGCGGCGGTCTGGGCGCCCACGGAAGACCGGGCAGGCCTCTTCGATGGAATGTATGCGCGCCGCACTTATGCGGCAAGCGATGAAATTATTGTGAAGGCAGACGCCGATAGCCACATGCCCGGCGAAGAGTTCGGCGCGCCCGCCGGAAAGGCTCCGATGATCGAAGCGGAAATCAGCGCGCCGGATACCATCCTGCGAATCGACGTGGTGAAAGATGCGAAGTATATCTACACGACGAGGCCGAATTCGCGGACGGCGTCGATCCGCTTCCGCGACAATGACGCGAAGCCGGGTAAGTCGTATTACTATTTGCGCGTGTTTCAGCGGGACACTGAAAAGCCGGACGGGGATCCCGAAGTAGCGTGGACCAGCCCATGGTATGTGACTTACCGGTAGCGCACGCACTCGTGCGTGCCGCGTCGAGACTCATCTCGACGCGAAGCCACAATCCAGCCGGTAATATTTCCATTCCTTGAGATGCTTCGCGCCGAAACGCTCGTAAAAATCGATCGCCAACTGGTTCCAATCGAGCACGGACCATTCCATGCGCCCGCAGCCGCGCGTTCGCGCCTCGGCAACCATCGCTTGAAACAGACTGGCGCCCACCTTCCGTCCGCGAAACGCGGGCAGCACAAAGAAGTCTTCCAGATACAACGTGGGGAGCGCGAGGAAGCTTGAATAAGTTTCGAAAATCAACGTGTAACCGGCGGCAGTTCCGTCCACTTCGGCGAGAAACGCTTCCAGGCGCGGTTTGCCGCCGAAAATGTCGCGCGTCAGGCGCGATTTTGCGGCTTCATCGGGCGGCGTAAGCTTCTCGTAATCCGCTAAAGCGTCGATTAATCCGAGAAGCACGGCTGCGTCATCCGCGACGGCGCGCCGCACCACGATGGTCGCGTCCACGCTCATAACTGGAGCGATCATAGCACCGCTTACAATTAGGGCATCCATGTTTAGATCTCGCGGCTTACTCGTCGTGCTTATCGTTTTTTCGCTCGCTTGCCCGCTTGCCTCCAAGGCGGAGAAAAAGCCGGTGACCATTGAATCGATCATGAAATCCCCCGCGCCGCGGGATAGGGAATCGATCGCGTGGGCGCCCGACGGAAAGAGATTCCTATACGAAGAGGCCAAGCAGCTTTGGATTTTCGACGTGCCTTCCGGGCAAAAGCGTTTGGTCGTTCCGCTCCAAAAACTGGCGGATGCCGCTACCAAGACGGAGCCGGCAGCCGTGTTCGATTGGACCAACCGGCGCGTGGGCGAGCAGGACCGGCAGTGGTTTCAAACGGGCGACCGCGCGCTGATCAGCGCGGGAGGCGATCTGTTCATCGTTACGCTTGACAGCGGCCAGTTCTTACAACTCACGGCGACCGATGCCGTCGAGCGCGATCCCAAACTCTCGCCCGACAACCGGTTCGTTTCCTTCCGGCGCGGACATGATTTATATTGCCTCGATATCGCGAGCAAAAAAACGATCCGGCTCACGCACGACGGCTCCCCGACGCTACTCAACGGTGAGATGGATTGGGTTTACCCGGAGGAATTGGAGTTGACGACCGCCCATTGGTGGTCGCCCGATAGCCGTAACATCGCGTATCTTCAATTCGACATCGCGCGCGAGCCCGTGTTCCCGCAGGTCTCGCTGCTAAATCCGCGCGGTGTGTTAGAGCCCGAGCGTTACCCGAAGCCGGGCGATCCGAATGCCGAAGTGCGCGTCGGCATCGTGGGCGCTCAAGGCGGCGAAACCAAGTGGATGGATTTCGGCGAGCCGCGCGATCATCTTCTGGCCAGGGTCGCGTGGCTCCCCAATGGGAGCGCGATAGCGGTGGAGCGCTTGAACCGGGTGCAGAACCGGTTGGACCTGATGCTGGCAGATACGGCCACCGGAAAATCCAGCGTGCTGTTGCACGAAGAAGATCCATATTGGATCAACGTCGGCGATGCGGTTCACTTTTTTGAAGACGGCCAACGTTTCTTGTGGTCGAGCGAGCGGGACGGTTTCCGGCATTTGTATCTTTATTCGATAGACGGCAAATTGCAGCGGCAATTGACTCGGGGCGAGTGGGAGGTGGAGAGCGTCGCGGCTATCGATGAGAAGCGCGGGAAGGTCTATTTCGTTTCCACCGAGCAGAGTCCACTCGAGCGGCAACTCTATTCCGTGGGACTGGACGGTACCGCCGGGAGCGCCCGGAAGCGGATCACCGAAACCGCCGGCACTCATGCCATCTCGATGAGCCCGGCCGCCAACTACTTCATGGATTCGTGGTCGAGCCTGGAAGCTCCGCCGTCCAAGATCTTGCGCGCCGCGACGGGAGCGCAGATCGCGGTGTTTCGCGATGCGGACCGCCGCGATGGCGGAGAATACAATATTCTCCCAACCGGGATTGTCCGCGTGAAGGCGGAGGACGGGACACTGCTCTACGCGCGATTGATCAAGCCCGCGGGTTTTATGCCCGGCCGGAAGTATCCCGTGATCGTGATGATTTATGGCGGACCGCATGCGCAGACAGTCAAGAATATATGGTCCGGAGCGAATTGGGACCAGGCGCTGGCGCAGGCGGGATTTGTCATCTGGCAACTCGATAATCGCGGCTCGGCCGGTCGTGGACATCGGTGGGAATCGGTGGTGTATCACAACCTGGGCGCGCGCGAACTGGAGGATCAGAAGCAAGGGCTGCGTTACCTCGATTCGCTCGGGTTTACAGACAGCTCCCGCGTCGGACTTTACGGTTGGAGTTATGGCGGCTACATGACCCTCTACTCGCTCTGCAATGCACCGGGCCTATTCCGGGCGGGTGTCGCGGGCGCTCCCGTCACGAGCTGGCGCAATTACGACAGTATTTATACGGAACGCTATATGGGTCTCCCTGGCGAGAACGAAGACGGATACCAACGCAGCTCGCCCGTCAATAAAGCCGCCGGGCTGGCGTCGAAGCTGATGATTATCCACAACGTGGAAGACGATAATGTTCACTTCCAGAATTCCGTGCAAATGGCGGACGCGCTCGAACGGGCCGGCAAGCCGTACCAGATGATGTTGTATCCGCAGAAGTCGCATGGGGTGACCGGTCCCGTGCGGAAACATTTATTGGAATCGATTACCGCTTTTTTTGTGGAGAATCTGAAGTGAACCAAGGCGCGAAGTAAACTCCCAGGGTGTTAAATCCGTCTACACCGGCGATGAATTGAAGTGCTTCATCGAAAAGGAGCTTATCTACAATAATGAGAAAACCAGATGTGAGAATGCGGGCATTGCATGTTTTAGCGGTGGCGGCGCTTTCGGTATCGTTTCTGTGCGCGCAGGCTCCTCCAGGGCCGGGTGGCACAACGCGGACTCCGCCGACGGCGGCTCAGATCGTGGCGAATCGCGTTAGCCGGTTGACGACGCTGCTCAATCTGACGGCGGCGCAACAGAGCCAGGCCACCGCCATTTTTACCACGCAACAGACTTCTTTGGCGGCAAACAGGACTGCGATGGAGACCGCTCGAACCGCCTTGCAGACGGCGGTACAAAATAGTCAGACAAGCGGGATCACCGCGGCGGCGACCACCATCGGCAACCTCACCACGCAACAGATAGAAGCCCAAGCCAACGCGGATTTGGCGTTCTTTGGAATTCTGACCGCCGATCAGCAGACCAAATTCAAGGAACTGCAGGCGGGCGGCTTTGGCGGTCACGGTCCGGGTGGTCCCGGTCCGGGCGGCTTTGGCGGGCACGGGCCCCGAGGACCCCGGCCGTAATCGATTTGTTCGACTGCAATGCCGTCTACACTAGCGATGGAGTACGCCACCACGTCCGAATTCCGGGTTGCAACAGAGCAGGGCGTGGCTGGCGCGACGGCAGATTTCGATGCGGTCGTGAGCTTATACCGCCCCAAGATCTTCCGGTTCGCCTTGGCTTCGCTGCGGGACGGCGATGCCGCCGCAACCGTGACGCAGGACTGTTTCATGAAGGCGTACAATGCGCGGGCGCGGTTTCGGGGCGATTGCAGCATGGATACATGGCTGATGCGAATCGCCGTTAATCTCATCCGCGACCACGTTCGTAACCGCCGTATTCAGTTCTGGAAGCGAACGCAGTTGACCGGCACGCCGGTGGAAGAGTTGCACGATT
>JALYXS010000172.1 GCA_030946965.1 Acidobacteriota bacterium | reverse complement strand
GGACGTCACCGGCTGGATTCAGGACCGCGCGAATTCTCTGTTGCGCTCCGGGAACCGCGATGTGCGGCGCCTTCCACTTGCTTCCGCGATAAAGTCCGGAACCATCCACGAACGCGATTTCATTACGCCATACGTGGAGGACTTGGAGAATGTCATCGACTTCGATGCAATCCGGTCCGCCGGCATCAGGATCGGTGTCGATCCGCTCGGGGGCGCCTCCACGGCATATTGGGAGCCCATCGCGGCACGATACGGTCTTGACCTGACCGTAGTCAACCCGAAGATCGACCCGGCGTTTTCGTTCATGACGGTCGATCATGACGGCAAAATCCGCATGGACTGTTCGAGTCCTTATGCCATGGCGGGGTTAGTCAAGTTGAAAGATAAATTCGACGTGGCTTGGGGCAACGATCCCGATGCCGACCGTCACGGCATTGTCAGCCCGAGCGCCGGCCTGATGAATCCGAATTATTATCTGGCGATCGCCATCGGCTATCTGCTGCAAAACCGGCCCGGTTGGAATCGAGCGTCGGTAGTGGGCAAGACACTGGTCAGCAGCGGGTTGATCGATCGCGTGGTGGCGGACCTGAGACGCGATCTATGGGAAGTGCCGGTCGGGTTCAAGTGGTTCACGCCGCGGCTTTTCGACGGCTCCTGCTGCTTCGGCGGCGAGGAGAGCGCGGGCGCGAGTTTCCTGCGCAAAGACGGTTCGGTCTGGAGCACGGACAAAGACGGGCTGATTCTGGGACTGCTCGCGGCGGAGATCACGGCACGCGAAGGGCGCGATGTTGGGGAGTTATACCGGGAGACGACCTCGCGGCTGGGCGAGTCGTTCTATGCGCGGATCGACGCACCCGCCACGCCTGAGCAGAAAAATCGGTTGAAGCAGTTGTCGCCCAAATCCGTAAATGCCACCGAACTTGCTGGCGCGCCCATCGTAGTACTAATGACAAGGGCGCCGGGGAACGACGAGCCGATTGGGGGCCTCAAAGTGGTCGCGGCAAACGGCTGGTTCGCCGCCAGGCCGTCCGGAACCGAAGATCTCTACAAGCTATATGCCGAGAGCTTCGAGAGCCAGCGGCACCTGGATCGAATTATCGAAGAAGCGCAACGCATCGTTACGGCCTCGTTGTAGAGTCAGTGATCTATCTCAATGGATAGACTTTCAACCGGAAAGATAGACTTTCGGCCACTTACTCCGGACACTTACTCCTAGATTCAATCACGTACCCCTCTTGGGCGCACGGCCCGCTGCTTGCGTTATGTACAGCGTTCCCGATTTAAGAGCCGTCCGAGGCGAATCGGAAAGGAGATTTTTATGAAAACGTTAACAATGATTCTCACCACGGGCCTTCTCGCCGGCGTATCGCTGACGACGGCTGCCGCGCAACCCCAAAACCAAGTAACGGCCAGCGTGCCGTTCGATTTCAAGGCCGGCGGCGTAAACTTCGCGGCCAGCGATTACACCTTTACGGAAGGAAGCAACGGCATGTTGCTGATCCGGGACAAGGCAAATCAAAACAGCGCGTTTGTGATCTCTTACAAAGGCGACAACGGCCGCACGGAGCAGCAGACGAAGGTTCTGTTTCACCAATACGGAACTCAGTACTTCCTGGAAGGTGTTGCCCGCGAGGGCGACTCCTATACCGCTTCCGTTGTTCCGTCGAAGGACGAGCGGCAGATTCGTCGCGCTAGCGGCGCGCCTGGCGTGTTGATGCTGGCAGCGCGGTCGCGCTAAGTTTTCCTCCGATTCCTGCGAGTGCGGAGGGCCCGGTGGATGCTTCGGCCAAGAGCATCCACCGGTTCTTTTTTGGCCGCGCGCTAACATTTCTATATGGGGCGTTTTCTCCGCGCGGCTGCGATCTTCCTGCTTTTTGCCGCTAACCCGGCGCAAGCGCAAAGCAGGCCCCGGAGAAAGGCATCGCCGCCGAAACCGTCAGCCGCCTCCACTACACGCTGGCCGATCCAAAAAGTGGCTATCGAGGGCAACCAGCGGCTTCCTTCCGAACAAATCCTGAAAGTAGCGAACTTGCAGATAGGGCAGCTCGCGGGCAAGGAAAATTTTGAATCGGCGCGCGACCGGCTAATCGCCACCGGCATGTTCGAAACGGTTGGATATCAGTTCGCCCCATCCACGAAGGGCCCCGGTTACGATGCCAGCTTCCAGGTAGTGGAAGTGAAGCAGGTGTACCCGGTCCGGTTCGAGGCGCTGAGCCTGCCGGATTCCGAAATCGAAGCGTTTCTCAACGCACAAAAACCTCTCTACCGGCCTGAACTCCCCGGCACCAAGAGTGTTCTCGACCAATACGCGAGAGAGATTGAGACTCTGCTGGCATCGAAGAACCACCCGGACAAAGTCGTGGGCGAGCTTGTGACGGCGGGCGTTAATCAGTTCGAGATTCTGTTCCGGTCCGCGACCGCTTTGCCCGCGATCTCCGAGGTTACCTTCGAAGGTAATGAAGCGGTGCCGAGCCGTGAATTGCAGCGGGCAATTTCCGGCGTGGCGTTCGGTGTTCCTTTCACCAAGCAGGGATTCCGGCAGTTGCTCGATAGCCAGAT
>JALYXS010000382.1 GCA_030946965.1 Acidobacteriota bacterium | reverse complement strand
GCGGCGTAGAGCGGCTGCATGTCGGCGGGTGAGATACGGGGCGACTCGCGATTCACTTTGTCGACGAACCGGAATAGGAGCTTCTCTTTTTCTGGCAGCGGCGAACTTTCGACATCGCGCAACACGCTCGCGACCAGTTCCCGGCTGCCCAACAGTTCCGCCGCGACCGCGGCGTGCGCCTTCAGTCAAAACGGGCAATCGTTGCGTTTCGACGTGTAAGCCGCGATAAGTTCTCGAACGCCGGGGCTGATCGGCGCCGGGCCGCGCATGATCTCCTGCGTGAATCGGGCCAGGTGCTCCGTCGCTTTCGGCGCGAACGCGAACAGATGCCAGATTTGCGGATACTCCGCCCCGCCCTTCTGCATCGCTCGTATGTTTTCGAAATAAGGACCGGGCTTCGGCTCGCGCTCGACTCCAGGTAGAAACATCGGCTCCATGTTGTCGATAATAATTAACCTACGGTGAACATGCCACTCCGCAAAACTTTATTCCTCGGCCTAGCCGTATTATTTCCGGCTGCGTTCGCGCAATTGAAGCCCGGGCCGCCTTCGAACGTGGGGATTTCAGCCGGCAGACTCGCGGTCGCCGCGTCGCTGCTCGAATCCGAAGTGAAGGACCGCGGCTTGGGCGCGGCGTCGATCCTGGTGGCGCGGCGTGGAACCATCGTGTTGCACAAAGGCTTCGGCAAGGCCGAACCCGATTCCATCTATCTGGTCGCGTCCATCACAAAGCCCGTTACCGCGAGTGCGTTGATGTTGCTGGTCGAGCAAGGCCGAGTAGGTTTGGATGAATCGGTTAAACGCTATCTGCCGGAGTTCACCGGCGGCGACCGCCCCAACGTTCGCGTTCGCGACCTGCTCGCGCATACATCCGGATTGCCGGACATGCTGCCCGAAAACGTCGAGTTGCGGAAATCGAATGCGCCTTTGAGTGAATACGTGAAGCGCACTTATTCGACACCGCTGCTTTATAAGCCCGGCAGCGAGTATCGCTACCAGAGCATGGGGATTCTGCTAGCCGCGGAAATCGTGGAGAAGCTGGCGGGCACGCCTCTGCGCGAGTTTGAAAAGAAAAACATTTTCGGCCCGTTGCGGATGAAGCATACATTTTTGGGACTCGGTCCGTTGCAAATCCGGGACACGATGCCGGCGTGGATCTCGCCAACGGCGGACAAGGAGGAAATCGAAAAATGGGGCCATAACAGCCCATACTGGCGCAATCTTGGCGTGCCATGGGGCGGCATGCACACGACTACCACGGACCTCGCGATCTTCCTCCAGACGTTTCTCAATGGTGGAAACTATGGCGGAACGCGCATCTTCAGCCTGGCCACGGTGAAAGCGATGACGACTAACCAGAACGTTGGATTGAAAACGCCGCGCGGGTTGGGTTGGGCGCTCAGCGGCTTCGGCGATCTGGCTTCCCCGCGAACTTTCGGACACGGCGGCGCGACCGGAACCATCGCATGGGCCGATCCCGAGATGCAACTGCTTTGCGTAATTTTGACGAACCGCGAGTTGTCCGTAGATGGAGGACACCTGCTGACAATGGTTTCGAACGCCGTGGCGAGCTCGGTGGAAAATCAATGACAATTCGCACCACGACCGTAGGTTCGTATCCAGTTCCCGACTGGCTCGCCGCGCTTCCGAGCGAACAAGCACGGCAGGATGCCACGCGAGTGGTGTTCAACATTCAGCGTCAGGCGGGAATCGATCTGCCCACCGACGGCGAACTCTACCGTTTCGATATCAACCATCCCGATACCAATGGCATGATCGATTATTTCGTGCGGCCCATGTCCGGCATCCGAAGCCGCGTTGGGCGTAGCGATTGGGAAGCGTTCGGCAAACTGGAGCAGATGGGGTTTCGCAAGAAGCCGGCGGGCGTGGTGGAAGGCGAGATCGGCGAAGGCGCCCTGAATTTATTGGCCGATTGCGCCAGTGCCGCCGAAGTTGCGGGAGGCCCGTTCAAGTTCACGGTTACGAGCCCTTACATGCTGTCCCGCAGCCTGCTTGACCGCCACTATCGCGATTTCGAAGCGCTCACTCTTGCCCTTGCCGAAACGCTCGCCGCCCAAGTGGTCGATCTGCCGTGCGCCTGCTTGCAAGTGGATGAAGCGAACATCGCGGGCAATCCGAAAGACGCGGCGCTCGCCGCCAAAGCGATCAACATCGTGCTCGATCGCGTGAAAGATCGCATGAAGACCGAGCGCGCGGTGCATCTCTGTTTCGGCAACTATGGCGGACAGACCATCCAGAAGGGCCACTGGGACGCGCTGACCGGTTTTCTGAATGTGCTTCACGCGGATCATCTGGTGCTGGAACTGGCGCATCGCCCCGCCGAAGATCTGCAGGCCTTGAAAGGAGTCGAGGGGCGCATCAAGATCGGCATCGGAGTGGTCGACATCAAGACCAATCACGTCGAAACGCCGGACGAGATCGCCCGGCGAATCGAAACCGCGGAGAAGGTATTAGGTCCGGACCGCGTGGCCTGGGTTCATCCCGATTGCGGCTTTTGGATGCTGAAGCGCTCCGTCGCGGATCGCAAAATCGAGGCGCTCGTGAAGGGCCGCGACCTCTATCAATCGGGCGCGCGCTGACGTTTTAACCCGCTGTGTTACCCTGCTCTTCATGCAGCTTTCCGATTGCTTCCTGCAGCTTGGGGAAGACGGTTTCAAGGAGGTTCTTCGTGGCGTCGCCATGGGCAAATTGAAGCTGTTCCGGCTGTATGACCGCCTGAAGACCCGCACCCATCTCGCGAAATTGAACACCGAAAATCTCCGCAACGCCGCGCCTCGTCTTTGGGCTCGTCTCGAAGAGCACGACGAGGAATTTGCGACGGACCTTTCGCAGTGCGTGCTGGTCTCGCAGCTCGACATGATCGTTCCGGTGCTCAATTTTCTCGGGATTCCGAACGACGACGGTTTTTTTGAAAAAAATCTCGATCCCAAACCGTATTTGACCGACGGTTGGCAACAGCGCGTGTTTGAGCATTTCCGCGAAACTTTCCCGGAGCCGCTGCTGCTGTTCTATATCAATCACCTGGGCCTGGAACTTGCGGCGGTGGATCAGCCGTTCCAGCCGGCAGCGTAAGTGTTGGAGCAATCCTTAACCGATTTGCA
>JALYXS010000362.1 GCA_030946965.1 Acidobacteriota bacterium | reverse complement strand
AAGCAGGCCCATAATCGCCTGGATCGTGGGGAGGAAGCCCATGTCGAGCATGCGGTCGGCCTCATCGAGAACCAGAACGCGCACGCCGCTTAACTTGACCAGTTTGCGGTTCAGGAAATCCGAGAGGCGGCCCGGCGTCGCGATGATCACCTGCGCACCCTTGCGCACTGCATTCAATTGCGTCTGCTCGCTCAGTCCGCCGACGACGACGGCGGCGCGAATGCCGGTACCCGAAGCGAGTTTGGTGAATACTTCGTGAATCTGAATCGCGAGTTCGCGGGTAGGGGTCAGCACCAGGGCGCTGACGCCGATGCTCACGGGTTGTTTCGATAATCTTTCGAGCAACGGAAGCACGAAAGCCAAAGTCTTGCCAGTGCCGGTTTGGGCCGTGGCGACAACGTCTTTGCCCGCGAGCGCGGCGGGAAGCGCCTCGGCTTGGACAGGGGTGGGTTCAACGAACCCGTTACGAGCTAAGTTGCCCTGTAGAACAGGAGTCAACGGAAATTCCGAAAAAGTTTTCATTTAGATTTTAGAACCGGGGAATCAGCGAGCCGACTAAAAGAAGGAGGGGTTGCGGATAAAGTCCAGTACAGGCCTACTATAGCACTAAACCAGAGATGGCTTCTTCCAATCCATCGAGATTGCCCGCGAAAAAGTGATCCGCTGCTTCGATAAAGATCAGGCGCTTCGGCTCGGCAATGGTCGCAAATAGGGATTCCAGTTCCGCTTTGGGGCCGTGCTCGTCATGGGTGCTCTGCACGAAGAATTTCGGCAGGCGGCACCGGCTCAAGTATTCCGTGCTTTCACGCTGTGTTGGAAAGCCGACGGCGATGAGGCGCGCGGGATTGGGGTGTTCCAATGAACAACCCAGCCTCATGATCACGCGGGATCCGAACGAAAATCCGGCAAGCGCGTACGGAATTTCGGGATAGCGCTGTTGCAGCCACGTGAGTGCGGCGCGCGCATCTTCCACTTCGCCAATGCCGTTATCGTGCTTGCCCGCGCTGCGGCCGGCGCCCCGGAAATTGAAACGCAACACAACCGATCCGGATTTCCGCAGCCCGCGCGCGACCCGATAGACAACCTTGTTGAGCATGGTGCCGCCATATAAGGGATGCGGATGGCAGACCAGGCACGCCTCCAGTGGATTGCCTTCCTCCGGCTCTTCGAGGAGCGCCTCGAGCTGCCCCGCGGGGCCTTCAAGCAGGTGCGATTCCATTCGCCGAGCCATCTTATTTATTCATTGTGGCGCGCGCGTCACAACTGCATCAGAAGTAGAATTTCAGCGCAACCTGCATAATGCGCGGATCTCGCGCGCTCGTCAATCGCCCGAACAGCGGGCTGGTGAAGCTTGACACCGGATTAAAGAAATTGGGCCGGTTGAGAGAGTTGAATACTTCCCACCGTAGTTCGAACCGCTTTTTTTCCGTCACATTGAAGCGCTTGAACAACCCGGCGTCGAAATTCTCTATACCGGGACCGAATAGCGAGTTCCGGCTGGACGTTCCAAAGGTGCCGAGCGCGGGCAGCGAAAATGCCGAAGTATCGAAGAATTTCTGAATCTTGGCCGAGCGGCTCGTGGCATTAAACGTATGCGCGGGGCCATTTACGTCGGCGCGGTCGGCGCCGACGCCTACTAGACTGCGGTCGGTTCCGGCATTCACGCTGAACGGAAGTCCGCTCTGCAACGTGACGATGCCGTTCAATTGCCAGCCGTCCAATACGGCGCGCCGCCAGCCTTTCGCCGCGTGAAAGAAAGGCAATTCCCAAAGAAACGAAGTCACAAAGCGGCGCTCCACGTCAAAGTCAGCGGGGCCCTTATCCAAATTGAAGTTGAATGGATTGACGGCCTGATTACCCAACCCGCCGCCCCCGTCCCCAGAGGTGAGATCGAGCGCCTTCGACCAGGTGAACGAGCCTAGTACGGAGAACCCTCCGCCGAACCGGCGATTCCAACTGACTTGCAGCGAGTGGTACGTGGAGTTGGCGATTGATTCGCCGCTGGTGATCGTTCCAAATCCCGGGTAAATGCGTCGCGCGTTCACATTTGTGGTGGTGGAACTGCCAGGTCTGTAAATCGCCGGGTTGATCTCCTCGCCCGCGTACAGCCTGGTGCCCTTGGCGCCGACGTACGCGACGGTCAGTACAACGTGCCCAAATACTTCCCGCTGCACGTTCAAATTCCATTGTTGATTGTATCCGCCGGTGAAGTTGGGATCGAGGGAATTCACATTCAGAGGCAAAATGAATTGGCGCGCCGCGCGTTGAGCGGCCGTCGATACGGGCAGGTAGTTTTGCAGTTGCTGCAAAGTCTGGGGAGCCGTCGCATACGGGTCGGACAGTTGCACTCCGAAGGTGGTCAGACCGAGCGAGAACGGTTGGTTGAGCGGGTTGCTGTTCAGCGTGACCAGCCGTTGATTGGCGGAGAAGACGCCATATCCGCCGCGGATGCTGGTCTTGCCGGAGCCCGTGGGATCGTATGCAAATCCGACCCGCGGAAAAAATCGGAACCAGCGATTGGGAACGATGCCGTCGGAAATGCCTTTGTCGCCGGCAAACAGCGCTCCCGCGGGCGCGTTTGGATAGAGAACGGATTGGACACCGGGGCGGAAAGCTCCGAGGTTATTGTGTCCCTCTTTGGCGTCGAGGAAAGGTTCCCAGCGCAGGCCCAGGTTGACGGTCAGCCGGTGAGAAACGCGCCAATCGTCCTGGAAGTACAGAATAGGCGTGTACTTGAATTGAAACGAAGAGATGGGACTGTTTTGAAATACCGTCGTGGCGGCTCCCAGCATGTAGTCGGCGTAACCGTAGAGCGAGCCGCTAAGCGTTCCGTTGAAGGCGAACTGCGTATCCTTTTGAAAAAATTCCCGGCCGTTGCGGCGCACATACTCCAGGTCTCCGCCCATCGACAGTAGATGGTTGCCCTTGGTGACGCTCAATGTATCGGTGTACTGGAAATTCTCCATGTAGCTGAAGTAGTTTGTATTCACGCGGAGACCGAGTCCATTCGAGATGGAGATAGACCAATCGGTTGGTACGCCGGGCGGCGAAATCGAGAAGCACGACTTGCATCCCAGGTCCGCCCAATTCTTGGCCGGAGACGTAACCAGAGGGCTTCGGATGAACGTATTCCGCGCGAAAGTGAAGTTGAAGCTGTTGATCACGCTCGGAGTGAAAATGTAGGTATCGTTCAACGTGGCGTTATGGGTCACCCAATTGTTTCCCGAATTGAAAGCGGGCAGAGCGGCGTTCTGCTGCACGAAGAAATCGTCCCAGAAGTAACGCAAGCTCGCCTTGTTTGCCTGCGAGAACGAGTGGTCGAGTCTCATCGTCAACTGAGTATCGTTAGTGGGCAGCGAGACTTGGTAAACGGCGATGTTGCCGGGCCGGTTGGGCAAGGGAAAGAACGCCTTGTTGAAAGCTTGCGCCACTGGATCCAAGAGCGAGGCCGGAATAATGTTGTTTGGAAAGGGAACGCCTTGCGGATTAGCCGCCGTGACTGTCTTCGGATCGGCCACGGCGCGGCCCGCGGGCAGCTTCGATTGCGAAAAATCTCCCATCCGCTCGAGCGCGCTCGGCACGACGACATTGGAAATCGTGGAGCTGGCGACCTGCCGGGTCGCTTCGACGGACGTGAAAAAGAACGTGCGGTCCTTGCCGTTGTAGCCCGGAATTTTCACTGGACCGCCAACCGAACCGCCGAACTGGTTGCGGCGCAGCGGGTCAACGCCGGCGGCGAAGAAGTTGCGCGTGTTCAGCTTATCGTTGCGCAAAAACTCAAACAAGGACCCGTGGAGTTCATTAGTGCCGGACTTGGTCACCATGGTCACAACCGCGCCCGCGTCGCGTCCGTAGACGGCGCTGTAAGCGTTCGTCTGAATGCTGAACTCCTGGAGCGCGTCCGGATTCGGAAACGCGGCCGCCAGATTGTTGTACGCATCCATGTTGAGGCCGCCGTCGAGCGTGTAGGACGAGGAATTCGCGCGCGTGCCATTGACCGCAAAGCTAAGCGACGTATTGATGGCAATGAACGAAGCCGCCGATCCGGTAGGCACATTAATCGCGCCGGGCAATAGCGCCTGCAATTGCAGCGTCTGACGTCCATTCAACGGAAGCTCGGCAATGCGGCCCGAATCGACCACCTCCTTTACCGTGGAGCTGAACGTATCGACCGTCGTGACATTGGCCTGGACGGCGATTACCTCCCGCACCTCGCCCACCTGCAAAGAAAAATCCACGCGGCCGCGCTGGTTGACTTCGACCAGAACTCCGGTAACTTCAGATTTGCGGAAGCCGCCTGCCTCGCAGGAGACGGTGTAGGTTCCCGGACGGAGGTTTGGGAAAATATAGTTCCCGGCGTCGTTGGCGGTCACTTTTTCCGAAACCTGCGTGGCCGAGCCGGTTGCGGTAACCGCGGCATTCGGGACGGTCGCGCCACTGGCGTCGGTGACGGTGCCAAAGATGATGCTGGTGGCGGTCTGCGCGAACGCGCACCAACTCAAAGCGAACAGAAAAACAGCGGCACGAAAGCAAGACATGGCTAGATTTAATATACTGTGGCGCGGACACGAGTGTCCGCGCCTCAACACGCCGTCAGTTCGTACGGAAGTTGATGAACTGCATGTCGATGCCGAAATCGCTTCCGCGCAGCAAGGCGATCGCGGACTGGAGCGTGTCGCGGTCTTTCCCGCTCACGCGCACTAAGTCGCCCTGAATGGACGCTTGCACCTTCAGCTTGCTGTCCTTAATCGCCTTCACGATTTCCTTAGCTTTCTCAATCGCCAGTCCCTGTTGTAGCGTGATCTCCTGTTTAACCGTGGAACCGGCCGATGCAGTGACCGTGCCGAACGTCAAATTCTTGATCGGCACTTTGCGTTTGACCAGCTTCGATTCGAGCATCTCAATCACGGCTTTGAGCTTGAACTCGTCCTGGCTTGCCAGTTCAATTTTCTTCTCTTTCTCGTTCAGCTCGATCTTCGACTTGGAATCTTTTAGATCGTAACGGGTCGTAATCTCCTTCAACGCCTGCTGAATAGCGTTCGAAACTTCCGGCATCTCAATTTGAGATACTACGTCAAAACTGTTATCTGGCATGGGCTTTGGTCTGAATGGCGAGGCCGGACAAAACTTTGTCCGTGATCTGTTCGATTAAGGTAGACAGGGAAGCTTCGAGCGCGAGCGTCACGGCGGCGCGAACTTGTTCCCGGTCGAGAACAAGGACTGAACTCCGCGGCTCTTGCGTACTTGGCCGGGTAGCTGCACGCGGTTTCGCGGCCGCTCCCCCGATCATGTTAATCAGCACCGACGCTTCAAAGGGCTTCTTTAACACGCCGTCTGCTTGAACACGCTTGGCTTCGGCCTCGTCGAGAGGTTCCACCGCGCCCACGGTCAGGATGACGCGCGCGTGCGGGTGATTGCCGCTGGTTTTGATGTAGCGGCAAATTTCGTATCCCGAAACTTGCGGCATCGAGACGTCCGCAATCACCAAGTCTGGATCGACATCCTTCAGCCGCAGCATTGCCGTGTCGCCGTTGGTGACAGTGACGACCTGATGCCCTTCTTCGCGGAGAATGCGTTCACCCATTCGCTGCGCGTGCGGACTATCGTCCGCCAGCAGAATGCGGCTCATTGCTTGGTGTCGCTGCTCGGCTTTGCAGTGGCTTGCTTTTCTTCGGCTTTGATCTGCTTCTTGGATTTCTTCTTCTGTTTCACCGGTTGCCGATTGGTCGGAAGCGGCTGATTTTCCGTTGTGAGAGCGGTCGAGCTTGACGCGGCAGCCGCGGCATTGGCGGCGCTGCCGGCGGCGGCGGGGTCGGCTCCCGGCACATTCCCGGCCGGTGGCGGGTTCTGACGAGCGTCGGGGCGGGTATCGAGTTCGGTCGAATTAGTTACCTGCTGGATCGAGACATCGGACGAGGTTGCCGCGCCCGCGCCGGCGGCGGTTGCCGGCACGCTGACTGGAACCGGCGGCCGCAACGAAGTCATCGCGGGCGCTCCGGTCTTCGCGGCCGTGTGAGTGTCCGGGCCGCGTTTAAACACTCCCAGCGCCTGGCTGAACATGCCCTGCTTTTCGCGATGCTCCGTATCGTATTTCATGCGCGCGATGGCAGCGGGATCGGCCGGCGGAATCGGGCGCTTCAACGTCGCGAGCCGTTCTTTGGCCTCATCCGCGCGATCGCTAAGCGGATAATCTTTCACAATGCGCGAATAAGCGACGGCGGCTTTGTCTTCGAAACGGTCGCCCATCTTCGTATAGGAATCGCCCAATTCCCAGAGCGCCTCATCGGCGCCGCTGTAGAGGGGATACTGGTCGGCGACAAACGCCAGACGGTTCGCGGCTGCGGGAAAACTGCCCTTGCCGTGATAGAACGTTCCCGTTAGAAATTCTTTACTTCCCAATACTTCTTGGGTGTTGCGAAGCATCTGTTGTGCCTGTTGCAGATACTTGCTGTTCGGAAACTGAACCATAAGCTGGCGGCATTCATCCTCGGCCCGCTGTGCCTGCGTATTGTCGCGATCCGCCTTTTCCATCTGTTTGTAGTGGATCTGGCAGACGCGCCATTGCGACTCGGCGGCCTCTTCCATGGTGGGATAAAACAGGATGAAATCCTTATATTCCGCTTCGGCCTGGGCCAAGCCGTGAGCGCCGCCCTCGCGATACCAGCTGTCCGCAATGGCGAGCTTTGCCTTGGCAAGATATTCGCTGGTGTCGTAAGTGTTGATCAGCGTGTTCAGCGTGATCCGAGCCACTTCATAGCGGCCGTGCTCGATATCCCCAATGGCGCGGTCAAATAGAACCTTATCCGGCTGCAAGGTGTTTTTCGTAATCGGGTTTTCGTATTTCTTGCGATGGAAAGCGCACGACGATAGAAGACCCGCGGTCGCGATTAAAACGAAAAAGTAAGCTGGTTTCTTAGCTGGCATTGTTGTCACAAACGGCTATTCCCGAAATGGGCAGGCGGTCTGCCATTCCCACAAATCAAACCCTTACCGCGTTGGCCTCCGCGGCGAGCTGTTGCATTTCTTTCACGGTAGCGGCCGGATCGGCACTATGGAATACCGAAGAACCCGCAACCAGCCAATCGCAGCCCGCCCGCACGATCTCCGTAACGTTTCCACGCGAAACGCCGCCATCGATCTCGATGGCGAAATCGAGCCTTCTTTGGTCGCGAATCCGCGCGAGTTGCCGGATTTTTTCGAGCGAGCGCGGTATGAACTCCTGGCCCCCAAAGCCCGGATTGACGCTCATAATCA
This sequence comes from Acidobacteriota bacterium, assembly GCA_030946965.1. GTDB lineage: Bacteria > Acidobacteriota > Terriglobia > Bryobacterales > Bryobacteraceae > JALYXS01. The sequence goes on along the minus strand of JALYXS010000362.1, from coordinate 1,566 downwards.
GCACATAATCCACTATGTCCAGAACGTCTTCAAGCATCGCTATCGGCGTTGCCGGATTCAGCGCGACTCCGGCGCGAGCGCCTTCGCTCCGGATCATGCGCAACGTACGATCCAGATTCCGGCACACTTCCTGATGAACCAGGACTTGATCGGCTCCAGCTTCGATAAACGCGGGCGCGAAAAAATCGGGATCTTCGATCATCAGATGCAAATCGAGAGTCAGACCCGTGATCTTGCGTATGGACTTCACGACCGGCGGCCCCATCGTCAGATTAGGAACGAAGTGGCCGTCCATGATATCGACGTGGAGCATTTTGGCTCCCCCGCGTTCGATGGCCGCGATCTCTTCACCCAGCCGGGCGAAATCCGCCGACAAGATAGATGGAACAATCTGAACCATTTATGGGGCTTTACACGAATTTTATCACAGCGGCAAAAAAGCCGTCCCCGGGGTCGCGTCCAGGCAGCCGGCGCATCGTTTGGATCGGTTCGATGGGCCGGGCGCGGGCGGCCTTCGCGACTACTTCTTCGTTCTCCTCGCTTTCGAGCGAACAGGTGGAATAGACCAGCAGGCCCCCGGGGTCCAGCGCATCGAGAGCATTTCCGAGAAGCGCAAGCTGCCGCGATTGTAAGTCGGCCAGATCGTCCGGCTTCAGCTTCCATTTGATCTCCGGATTGCGCGACAACGTTCCGGTGCCGGAGCAGGGAACGTCAACCAGTATCCGGTCGAACTTCCTCGCGAACGGCAGAGGGCGGGCGCCGTCGAGGGCAACCAAGGGGATTCCAAGGGTCTTCAAGGTTCGCAGGCGATGCAGGTGCAGATCGCAGGCCACCGCCTCGATTCGCGTTTCGAGAGCTTGCGCCGTTTTGTTGCCTGGCGCGGCGCAGAGATCGAGAAAAGTCTGTCCCGGAGCAAGCCGCAAGAGTGGAACGATGGATTGCGAGCCGATATCCTGAATGCGCCCATCGCGCTCGTAGGCAATGGGGGCGGCGAGGTTCGCCACCGCAATCGCTTCGGCTTCGGCGGCGCCGAACTTCTGGCTCCATCTATCGAGCAGCCAGGCCGGATGCGAAAGGCGCGTGGCGTTGTCCGGCCACTCGACGGGAGCGCGGTCGACTTTCCGCAGGACCGCATTGGCGAACCCCGTGGCGGAACGCTTGCGGGCCCGCTTGATCAATTCCACGCTCTCGCCCACCGCTGCGTGCGCCGGGATGCGATCCAGATTGCGAAGTTGATACATGCCGATTCGGAGGGCGGTCGCAATTTCCACATCCAGGCTTCCCGCCGGGCGGCCGGAATAATGCCGGATCAGGTAATCGAGCGAACCGCGATAGCGCAGCACGCCGAAGACTATCTCTTCGGCCAGCCCGGCGTCGCGCGAATCGAGGCCGGCGGTCCGGGCAAGCAGCAGATCCGAGGCGTAGCCGCCTTTTTCGACGGCCATTAAAATGTCGAAAGCGGTTGCGCGTGCAATAGCAATCATGAATACGGGGGCGCCTTTTTATACTGCCCCTTTATACTAAAGCTGTGGATCTTGAAAAAACGCTGCTGCGCAAGGTAGGGGA
>JALYXS010000323.1 GCA_030946965.1 Acidobacteriota bacterium | reverse complement strand
CCATTGATCTTCACCGTAATCCCGTCCGCGCGCGATTCAATATCAAGCGCATTCCAATCGTTCTCCCGCATCATGCCTTCTTTGGCCTTATCGAAAAGGTACACGCTGCCCGATGGGAACGTCTCTTTATACCCATTGATAAGCTGAATCTCGTACCCGATGTGAGCGGGCGTCTTCTTGGCGTCCCACTCCGCCGTTATGGCGTAGCGGGCGCGCGAGGAATCCCGAATGGACACTCCGCTGTTGCACGCCAGGCGCAGCCACCATTCCATGTGGAGTTCGAAATTGGTGAAATCTTTCTTCGTATAGAGCCAGGCCTGGTTCTCGCTCTTTTGCCGGATGTCGCGCTGGCCCACTAGGGTGCCGTCCTGGAGCACGTTCCACACGCCGCCGCCGATCGACTCCCAACCCGCTAGATCCTTGCCGTCGAGAAGGGGAGTCCATTGCGCCGGAGAAAGGGCGGCTGACGACACCAGAATGAAAAAAGAAAATACCGTTGCGCGGAACATCGGGAAACCTCCTCCAGAGCTTATCAGACACGACGTCTCGCGGATAAGCGCGGAGTGTTAGCGCGGAATGTAGGCATGTAGCGCCGGCCCCATTTGCGACCGGCGCTACACGGCTGCTTTACGCGACCTTACGGAGCGGCGGCCTCACGATATTCTTGACGATGTGGGGGGTCATCGGCAAAAGGTTCGTGTAAGCGGCCGGCAACTGCTTCTGAATCACGCCGCCGAAATATTCGTCCAGTGGAAACAGGCTGAACGGCTGCAGCTCCCGGAAGATCCGGCCCAGCCGCTGTTGTATCCGGTAAACCGAGTGGAAAAACGTCCCCCGGTCGATTTTCAACTGACGGCAGCAAAGCCTCCAATCCGCCCCCAGAAGAAAATGAAAGCGGAAAATTTTGTATTCATATTCGTCGAGCGAACGCTTGCTCACCAAGCAGAAATCCGCCATGTAGTCTTCGTCGCGGCGCGCCCAAGTCCGCTTCCCGTCCTTCCCTCCCGCGCAAAGTTCGAGAGTCACTTTGCTCATGTACTTCTCTTTTGACGCGCAATACCGAAAACGAGCGTAACAGGCCCGGAAGATCGCTCTCAAGACACAATTGCAGGGACTCTCGGGGCTTTTCCTGCTGTTGCGGCGCAATCCTTCTCCTTGGCAGTGCGTGCAACCCGATTTACCCAGCCCGATAGTTTCCGACCGATTCCATTCCATGTCGATTGGCTTCCTCCCGGCGATCTCCAAAAATCTAAACCGCCGATCTAAACTGTTCCAAATTTAATCTCTTCTAAAGAACTGTCAATTGAAATTGCGGCATAAATCGCGGATCACCATCGCCGGCGCATTGTTTTAACTACGGTAAGCTATTGAATAAGAACAGAGTTTAGCGAATTTAATGCCGTGGCAATTAATATTTTTTATCGTTGCTGACTTTAGCCGGTCTACTCTTTTTCCAGGTGGGTGTATTTCCCGTGGAAATAGGGCTATAGGGTAAATGTACTTTCAGTTACTGCAAAAAAGGCTGGTCGGCACAATCCGGGAGCGCGTGCGCAGCGGCCAGATCACTGAGCGTGGGCTAGCACGCCTTTCCGGGGTTTCACAACCGCATATACATAATGTGTTGAAAGGAGTCAGGATTCTCTCTCCGGAATTTGCGGATCAGGTTCTCCGCCAACTGAACATCACTGTCGTGGACCTGTGCGAGCGTAAAGAATTGGGCTTGAACGACGTTGTGCCGCCCGTCGGCAATCAAGTCCGCTGGATTCCAAAACTTAGCAACCCGATCGGGCCAGGACAATTGTGGTCCTCCGATCTAGCACGGGAAGCCGGTTATCCCATGTCCACGCGGGCCGTGGAGGATGTAACCGCGCCCGCAATGGCAACCCTAGCGGAGGACGCCGCGATGCTGCCGCGATTTCGCCGCGGCGACACGGTCCTGCTCGATTTCGCCGAAGAATCGAGGTTGCATCCGGCGCCTGGTTGCGCCTATGTCATCGAGAATTCCGAAGGATCGTTGGTCCGCTACGTGCGTCAGGGTGGTAGAAGGATTTACCTGGTGACCGAAGAAGATCTCGAAAATCGTGAACGGTGGGACTGTGTTTCGCTTGCCGATCGGCATATCCTTGAGATTGTGAGGGCGCGAATTGTTTGGATGGGCCGTCAGATGGAATCGCGGTAAGCAGCCGGACCGTCTCAAGAGACTGGCCGAACGAGTGGATGCGCTTGCCGTTAAAGATAGTGGCGCGCTCGACGAATCGCAGCGCATTAAGAGGCTGCGAATCGAGGGCGCCTCTGGCCTGCACGAGCTCTGCGCGCAATTTGTCGGGGATCTGAACAACCTGATTACAACGACGGAATTATCGGTCGATCCAGCCGTTTTCAAGCCGGAGAACTTCCACGATGGCGCCTCGAACCTGTTTCAAATCAACGCGCGCGGACGCATTCTGCAGTTCGAATTCGAAGTCACCGAAAATTTACTCTCAACCGAAAACTTTCCCGAGCCGTATTCCCTCGAAGGCGCCATCCGCGGTTTTAATCAGGAGCTGTTGGAGCACGACGCAATTGAGGAAGAGCAATTGTTTTTTTGCGTGGACGAAAAGCAATCGCGGTGGCGGGTCTTCGACCCCCGAACCTATCAAACCGTGGATCTCGACGTGGATTACCTGATTACGTTGTTGGACCGGCTGGTCTAGCATCGTCCAATTACACAACCGCGATCGTAAGCGGGCGGCTACTCCGTTTCCCGGATAATTTGAAGCCGCGCGCGAAGTTGTTCCGGTAAGCCGCGCTCCACTTCGAGGGTGATTAATCGAGCGGCATCCATGCCTCGAACGTGAACGCGATCCTTATCGCGGTAGGAGTTCAGCTTCATTCGCACCAGATCCGCCACGGCAATCACCGCGACTTCCCCGCCGTGAACGATAATTTGCTCCGGTGCGAGCGCGGGATTGGGAGCCTGATCGGGCCTAACCCTCTCGCCGCTACAAATTAGACGTAAACGGAAACCGTAGCGCTCCGACGCTTCTTTCACCCGGTCCAGGTCGGAACGCCGGATCATGATGTCAACGTCTCTCGTCAGCATAATTTGATCCCGGTCTACCTGCTCTACCCGC
>JALYXS010000289.1 GCA_030946965.1 Acidobacteriota bacterium | reverse complement strand
AGAGGCGGAAGCCCGGTGAACCGGCCCTTGATGAAGCCGAAAACGAAAAGCGCGATAAGCGTCACGCAGACCGAGAACAGCAGGGCACGGGGAAGATCCGAAATCAGCATGTAGGGGGAGAGCGGGATTAGCCCGCCGACCACGTATGAGACGGCGATGGTTGCCGCGCTCCGCAGGGCGCGCCGCGGATCGGGCTCATCGAGGCCCAATTCGAAGCGCATCATGAAATCGACCCAGCGCGTCTCGTCGGCGCTGATAGCCGTGACGATCGGCTGGATTTGCTGGTCGTTCAGGCCCCAACCCTGAAACAGGCGGGACACTTCGGCCGCCTCCTCGTCTGGAATGGCGCGCGTCTCATCGATCTCGCGCTGGCGCTCGGAATGATAGTGATCGGCGTCGGTGCGGGCCGCTAGATACCCGCCTAACCCCATGGCGATGGAGCCGGCCGCGATTTCGGCTAAGCCCGCGACCAAGACGATTTTGCCCTGGCTCACCGCGCCCGACAAGCCGGCCGCCAGCGCGAACGGTACGGTGAGGCCGTCGGACATTCCAATCACGATGTCACGGATGAGCTCGGTTGAGGTGAAATGTCTTTCAACGTGGGGGACAAGTTGCGAAACGGCGGGCATCTAGACAGCGTAGCGGATACGTGTTTGCACGCTTCGATTCGCTTTTGATACAGTTCCAATCAAGTGATCCCGTTGCGTACCGCGCGCCTCTCCGCTATCCGGATCTACGCGATCTGCGCTCTTGCGAGCTGTTGCCCGGCCGTGGCGGATCAGCCCGCGGATTTTTTCGAATCGCGCATCCGGCCCGTTCTCGCCAAAAATTGTTATGCCTGCCACACCGGTTCCCATATGGGTGGCCTTCAGCTCGATTCCCGTGAACGCCTAATTAAGGGCGGAGACGATGGGCCCGCCATTTCCCCCGGCGATCCCGGCAAGAGCCTTCTGATTCAAGCAGTCCGGCAGACGCACGCGCGCATTAAGATGCCGCCTGCTGGTAAACTGGCGGATCGCGAAATCGAGGATCTGGCGCTCTGGGTGAAGGAGGGCGCGGCGTGGCCGGAAATTCCGGCGCTCGCATCGACACCCGCGGGCTACGTGATTACGCCGGAACAGCGCAGCTTCTGGGCATTTCAACCAGTCCGCAAACCATCCGTTCCGCCTGTCCACGATGCCCAATGGCCGAAGAGCGATATCGACCGTTTTGTGCTTGCCCGCCTGGAGGAGAAGTCGCTTCACCCCGTTCGTCCCGCCGGTAAACGCGCGCTGATCCGCCGCGCCACTTTCGATCTGATCGGGCTTCCTCCCACTCCCGAAGAGGTGGATGCATTTCTGGCCGATACAACCCCGGCGGCCTTCGCCAAAGTTGTGGACCGGTTACTCGCGTCGCCTCATTATGGCGAGAGGCAGGGCCGTTATTGGCTCGATCTCGCGCGGTATGCCGACGGGCAGCTTGGAGCAAGCAACGACACGCCGTTTCCGAATGCTTACCGCTATCGCGACTGGGTGGTGCAGGCTTTCAACGAAGACATGCCCTACGATCTTTTCGTGAAGGCCCAGATCGCCGGCGATCTAATCAAGAACGCGCAACCTGAACGGCTTCGGCCGGGACTCGGCTTTTACGCGCTGGGGCCGGGCGACGACGACCGCGTAGACGCCACCGGCCAAGTGTTTCTGGGCCTTACGACGGGGTGCGCCCGCTGCCACGATCATAAATTCGACCCCATCCCCACGCGCGATTTTTATTCGCTGCTCGGCGTTTTTAAGAGCACTGAAATGCACAAGACGCCGCTTGTACCGGAAACGGACGTCGCGAGCTACGACCGATTGAAAAAGGATGTGGACGATCAAAAGAACGCGATTGACGATTTCGTGCAGAAGCAATCGACCGAGCTGGGAGAGATTTTAGCGGCAAAGACATCGCGCTATTTAATGGCGGCTTGGGACACCATTATTACAAGCGCCACCGCCGCAAAATCCGACATCGCCAAAACCGCCATCGAAGAAAAGCTGGAACCCGCATCGCTTGATCGCTGGATCGTTTACTTGAAAACGCCCGCGCGCGATCACCCTTTCCTGAAACGCTGGGATGAACTGCTTGCGAGCAAGGCCTCCCGCGATCAGGTGCAGGCTTTCGCCAACGAATTCCAAGCGTCGGTGCTCGCGATGTTTGCCCAAAAGCGCGCCATGGACGATCGCAATTACGTCAAACTTGGCGGCGCGGCGGGAGTTCGCGATGAGAAGACGCGTCAGTATACAAACCTCGAATCGCTTCCCATCGAAAAATATTATCTGTGGCGCGACCTCGCTTCCGAACCTTACAAGAAAGATTTTCTCGATTTCAAGGGTGGCGTTTACTACTACGGGCCGAAGGATGTCGAGCGGTTTCTCGCCCCGCACTGGCGCGAGCATCTGGACGAAATGAATGCGCGGCTCGCGCAATTGAAGAAGGATCTTCCGTCCGAATATCCGTTCCTGCACACGATTCGCGATTCGGCCCACCCAGCCGACATCAAGGTTCACATTCGCGGCGACGAGCAGACCCTGGGAGAGGTCGCGCCCCGGCGTTTTCTGGCGATCCTCTCGAAAGGCGATCCGGCGCCGTTCAAGAACGGCAGCGGGCGATTGGAGTTGGCGGAGGCAATTGCCAATCCGTCGAATCCGCTGTTTGCGCGCGTGATGATAAACCGCATCTGGCAGCATCATTTTGGGCAGGGCATTGTGCGCACTCCGTCGAACTTCGGGCAATTGGGCGAGCGGCCCACGCATCCGCAATTGCTCGATTTCCTGGCATCGGAGTTTGTCTCGCACGGCTGGTCCGTCAAGGCGATGCACCGTGAAATCATGCTTTCGGCGGTCTACCAGCTCAGTAGCGGCCGCGACGAAACCGCCGCGGCGCAGGATCCCGCGAATCGCCTTTTGTGGCGCGCGAATTTGCGTCCGCGCCTGGATGTGGAAGCTCTCCGCGATTCTTTGCTGGCCGTATCGGGGAAGCTCGATTTGAAAATCGGCGGGCCGCCCTCGCCGCTCGACGATAAGAATTGCCGGCGCACGCTTTACGGTTTGATCGGCCGCACGAAACTGGAC
>JALYXS010000270.1 GCA_030946965.1 Acidobacteriota bacterium | reverse complement strand
CTTCCGCCGTGGTTTCCCGGTAACGGACATGGGCCGCCCGCTAATGGACCCGCCCGCCCGATCCGGAACTGGCTGCAGGTGGTGACCTTGGTCGAATGCGATTCGGCGCTCGCCGAATCCTTCCGCGGCGCATTGGCGTCGCTACTGTTCTCGGCCAACAACGGAGTGGCGCCCCGCGTCATCGTGATTACTAGCGCCTATCCCGGAGAGGGAACAACGACGGTCACCACCAATCTCGGGATTGCGCTCGCCGCCACCAACCGCCGTGTGTTATTGATCGACGGCAACCGCCGCAACCCGCGGTTGCACGATATTTTCCGCGTGCCGGGCACCTGGGGCTTCAGCGACTTGCTGCAGTCGATGACGCCGTGCGAAGAGTACGCCAGCGAGGATCTCGCGCTCGAAACGGAGATTCCCGGCTTGTCCGTCCTGCCAAACGGGTCGAATTCATCCAGTATCCCCGATCTGTTATATGACCGCAGGACGGCTGAAATTATCCACCGGCTCCGCTCGGAGTTTGACGCGATCCTGATCGATACACCGCCGGTTCTGACACACGCCGACGCGCGCGCGTTAGGCAAACTAGGCGACGGCGTGGCGCTGGTGATTCGCGCCGAACGCACCCCGCTCGATTTCGTTCTCGCCGCGTGGGCGCGGCTATTCGAGGATGGAGTCCACGGGCTGGGCACGATCCTGAACGATTTCCGCGCACGCTCTTGATTTCCGTTTCACAGATGCAGACAACTTACGCGAAGCCCCGGGAGGCGGCCGTTCCGAAAGCGCTATCGCTACGGCTCAATTTCGCTTGGACATCCGCTGGGACAGTGGTCTATTCGGCGCTCCAGTGGGCGACCCTCAGTTTGCTTGCAAAACTGGGAAGTCCGGAAATCGTGGGCCAATACGCGCTCGGCATTGCCGTGACCACGCCAATTTTCATGCTGGCCCATGTGAATCTCCGGGCGGTAGTCGCGACCGACGTTCGCCGGGAGAATCCGTTCCATGACTATCTCAGCCTGCGGATTTTAACGACGGCCGCGGGTCTCGCCATCGTCGGGATTCTGATTATGCTGAGCGGCTACCGCCGCGAACTTGGGGCGATCATTTTGGCAATCGCTTTCTCGCAGGCGATCGACGGAGTAAGCGACATCTGTTATGGATGGCAGCAACAGCGCGAGCGAATGGAGCGAATTGCCCTTTCGATGGTGGCGCGGGGTACGTTATCCACTTTGGCGACGGGAGTGGCCGTTCTCCTCACCGGCAGCCTGTTGTGCGGCGTTGCCGCGTCGGCAATCGCGCGGCTGGCCATTCTGCTCGGATTCGATATTCGCCGGTTACCCGCGGATTCCGGTTGGGACTTCCGGCGGAGTCTCGGGCGGCAGACGCGCGTGTTTTGGATGGCGCTTCCGCTTGGACTGGTGCTGATGCTCAATTCTCTGAGCGCCAGCACGCCGCGGTATTGGATTGAGCACCGGCAGGGCGAGCGCATGCTCGGCATCTTTTCAGCCGTGGCGGCGCTGATGACGGTCGGCGGAACCATCGTCAACGCTCTCGGGCAGTCGGCCACTCCCAGGCTAGCCAAGCTGTTCAGCAATGGGGAGCGAAGTGAATTTTTTCTGCTGCTCGGGCAGTTACTCGCCCTTGGCCTCGCCATCGGAATAGCGGGAATCGGGGTTGCCGTCTTTGCCGGGCCTTCAATTCTGCGGCTGGTTTACCGGCCTGAATATGCCCTCCACAACGACTTGTTGATCGCCATCATGGCGGCCGGAGCGATGGGATATCTGGGATCGCTCCTCGGCTACGCCATCACCGCCACTCGGACGTTCCGCGCGCAGGTTCCCCTATTTGGCGTGGTTGCCGCTTCCACGGCGGTGGCTTGTGCGTGGCTGATTCCCCGCCACGGGCTGCTCGGCGGCGGACTCGCGATCGGCATTGCGGCGCTGGTGCAAGTATTGGGCGAGATCGCGATCCTCTGGCGCGCGACAAGGGAGCAGCCCGCGTGAGCGCCGCTTCCGCAATTCTCGCCAACCCCCGATGGGCGCCATCCAGCTCAACAGAAACCGGCCTGTCCGGCTTCGGGCGGATTGCGTTCGCTTTTCTCTGGCTTTTCGTATTCACTCTACCGGGCGAGAAGGTGCTTGAAATCCCGGGAGTCGGAACGGTTAGCCGTTTGGCCGGTTTGGCCGCGCTCGGCACGGGCGTTCTGGCAATCGCGGAAAGCAAGCGCATCCGGCTTCCGGCGCCCGCGCATCTGGCAATGGCGCTGTTCGTCCTCTGGTCCGCCGCGAGTTACTCCTGGAGCCTGTCGCCCGGCTGGACGCTCGAAAAGGTCGCGACATATTTCCAGCTTCTCCTGATGGCGTGGCTGATATGGGAGCTGTGCCGCGGAGACCGGGAGCAGCAATCCCTCATGCTGGCGTACGTTCTCGGCACGCTGGTTTCCGCGGGCGATACGATCGGCAACTACGTCTTTAACCGGCAGACGTACTATTTGCGCTACGCAACGACCGGCTTCGATCCGAACGATCTCGGCCTCACGCTCGCTCTAAGCCTGCCGCTTTCGTATTACCTGCTACTGCGCAGTACAGGTCTAATGACCTGGGTTTTCCGTATCCAGATTGCCGCCGCGATCGCGAGCATCCTGTTGACCGCCTCCCGCGGCGCGCTGGTTGCGAGCGTAATCGGTTTGGCGATAGTGCCGTGGACTTTCGGCCGCTTGAGCCTCCCGGGGAAAATCGCCAACTCCGGCGTCGCGCTCGTTGCTCTCGCGGCCGCGCTGTTGTTCTTACCGCAATCGTCCTGGAAGCGCCTCTCGACGATTCAATCCGAGGTAACCCAGGGCACGTTGAATAAACGCACGATGATCTGGGGCGCGGGTCTCGAAGCGTTTCGCGGCCACTCGTTCGCGGGCGTGGGAGCGGGCGCTTACCCGGCCGCGGTGCAGTCCACGCTGGGCATCGAGCACGGAATGGTTTTCGTGGCCCATAACAGTTTTCTTTCCGTGCTGGTTGAAGGCGGCGTCATAGGTTTTCTCAGTTTTTGCGGCTTGCTCGGCATCCTGGCGCTCTCGATCGCGGATCTGGGCTCTCTCGAAAAGAAGCTTTGGACCGTGACGCTGGCCGCATGGGCCGTGGGCGTATCGACCCTGACCTGGGAACAGCGAAAACCGACTTGGCTGCTATTCAGCCTGTTAATCGCGCAATGGGGCAGTGCCGTTCGTAACCTTGAAAGCCGGAGTGAACGATGAGAACGCGCGTGCTCCACGTGGTGCCGGATCTCATCCCGTATGGGCTCGAAAATATCGTTGCGTATCTGGCCCGCGAAATCGATCGCGGGCGCTTCGAACCGGCAGTCGTCAGCTTGTATGACGCTTCGTTGGGCGGACTCGAAGACCAACTCGGACGGCACGGCATCAAGGTGTTCCATCTGGGTAAACGCCGCGGGCTCGATTGGCGGATGATCGCGCGCTTCTCAAAGGTACTAAGCGAGTTTCGGCCGCGCATCGTCCACACGCACAATTACGTGCTGCGTTACACCTACGCGCCCGCATTGTGGCATCGCATTCCCGTTCAGGTCCATACGGTTCACAACGTGGCGCAGAAAGAAGTTGACCGAGTGGGCCGCGCGCTGCAACGCGTCGCCTTCCGTGGGGGAGTTGTCCCGGTGGCGATCGCCCAGGAGGTGGCGGATACCATCCGGCGTGTTTATGGGGTGGCGGAGGGCGCGCTGATTCCGAATGGCATCCCGGTGCGGGATTACCGCGCTTGCCCGCGGCGCCGCGAACAATGGCGGGAACGGGAAGGCTTTGGCGGCGGCGACCTTTTGTGCCTGTGCGTGGGCCGGCTGGCTGCGCAGAAAGACCACGCGACCCTGTTGCGCGCGTTTGCGTCCGGGGCGGCCGGAAACCCGCGGGCGCGATTGCTGCTGGCGGGCGAAGGACCCTTGCGGAGCGAAATCGAGAAGCAAATCGCAACGCTCGGGCTGGAGGGCCGAGTAAGCCTCCTTGGCCGCAGATCCGATATTCCGGAAATTCTCTCCGCCGTCGATTTGTTTGTGCTCGCTTCGCGCTGGGAAGGCAATCCGCTTTCCGTAATGGAGGCGATGTCAGCCGGGCTGCCCGTGATTGCCACCAGCGTGGGCGGAGTGCCCGAACTGGTGCGGGACGGCATTAGCGGATTGCTCGTTCCTCCCGGAGAGCCTAAGCTCTTAGCCGCCGCGATCGGCCGTTTGCTCGACGACGCGGACGCGCGCGCGTCGATGGGGCGAATCGCGGCGCGTCTCGCGGAGGAGAACTTCGACGTGCGAGTAATGGCGCGCGCCTACGAGCGCTTATATGAGCGGCTCGCGCGCGGACCGGCTTTGGCCGCCGCCGGTACTCTCGCGGGCGCGCGAAAGGAGATGCAGTTATGAACTCAAACGAATGGCGCGGGCGTCTTTTCGTTCTCTCGACGGACCTCGCCGGCGGGGGAGCGGAAGCGCAAGCCGTGAATCTCGCCATACGGCTCAAAGCGCGCGGCTGGGGAGTGGAGATGGCTTCGATGGTCGAAGCCGGGCCGTCTCCGGTGCCGCTTGTGGAGGCGGGAATCCGGATGCACTGCCTGCACATGCGTCCCGGCCGGCCCGATCCGCGCGTGGTCCCGCCGCTGATCGCGATGCTCCGCCGCGATCGCCCGCATGTCGTTCATACCCACATGGTTCATGCCAATCTGCTGGCCCGGACCATCCGCCACGCACTTCCGCCGCATGTGTTGATCTGCACGCTGCACAACGTCAATATGAGCGGCATTCACCACGATCATGGCCGTGTTTTCGAAATCATGCATCGATGGACCGACCCGCTGGCCGATATCACCACGGCGATCTGCCAATGCGCCGCCGATGAATGCGTGCGGGTGAAAGCCGTACCGCGGCATAAGATGCGCGTGATCCCCAATGGAATCGACATGAACGTATTTCGCCCCCACGCCGGCGCGCGCGAGCGGATCCGCCGCGATCTGGGCGTGGCGGAGAAGTTCGTGTGGCTCGCGGCAGGCCGGCTCGAAGCGCAAAAAGACTACGGCAATATGCTCCAGGCGTTCGCGGCACTCTCCCCGGAAGAACGCGAGGAAACGATTCTGCTGATCTCCGGAACGGGATCGCTCGAACGGAAACTGATTTCGCTCGCGGAGGAGTTGCGCATGGGAGGCCAAGTGCGCCTCCTCGGACGGCGCTCGGACATGCCCGATGTGCTGAATGCCGCCGACGCATTCGTGATGTCTTCCGTATTTGAAGGCTCGCCGTTGGCGCTGTTAGAGGCCGCCGCGACGGGGCTGCCGATCGTCGCTACCGCCGTTGGCGGCAATCCCGAGATCGTGCTGCAGGGCCGGACCGGGTTCTTATGCGAGCCGTGCAATCCGTTGGCGCTGAGCGAGCAGCTGCGCCGGATGATGCGTTTACCGGTCGCGGAGCGCCGGTCGATGGGAGCGGCGGGCCAGGCGCTTATCGGCGCCAATCACCGGATCGAAACCGTGGTCGACCGCTGGGAAGATCTCTACCGCGAGGTCCTGTCGCGCCGGGCGGGAGGCTCCGCGCCCGATCGCTTGACCGCATGAAAATTGTCCATCTCATTACGCGCGCCGATTCGGTTGGCGGGGCCACGGTACATGTCCGGGATCTCGCGGTGGCGTTACTCGCCCAGGGCCACGAAGTCACTGTGCTGGTGGGAGGAGAAGGTCCGGTAACGGAGGAGTTCGCGCGTCGTGGCATCCCGTTCCGTTCGCTTCGAAACCTGGGGCGCCCGGTCCGCCCGCTCGCGGATTTTCGCGCGGTGCTCGAGATCGCCCGTGTTTTACGGCGGATGAAACCCGATCTGGTCGCGACGCATACCGCGAAGTCTGGATTGGTCGGCCGCGCCGCCAGCCGGATCGCCGGCGTTCCGGCGGTGTTTACGCCACATGGATGGACGATTGGGGATCGGATATCGCGGCGCGTGGCCCCGGTCTTCCGGCTGGCGGAAAAGATGGCCGCGCCGCTGGCGCGCCGCATTATCAATGTTTGTGAATACGAAAAGCAACTAGCGCTGCGGCACCGCGTCGCGCCGGCCGAAAAGCTTGTGGTCGTGCATAATGGCATTCCCGATCTCCCCACGCATTTCAGGGCGAACCCGGCGCGGCATCCGCCCCGCATCGTGATGGTTGCGAGATTCGAACATCCGAAAGATCACCCGACATTGCTGAACGCGCTTGCGGGTCTTCGAGACCATCCCTGGCAACTCGATCTGATTGGCGATGGACCGCTCGAAGCGCGCGCTCGCCGGGAATCCGAGTCTCTAGGCATTTCCGGCCGGGTGAATTTTCTGGGTTCGCGCCGCGATGTTCCGGGCCGGCTCGCTGAAGCTCAAATTTTCGCTTTGGCTTCGCGGTCGGAAGCGTTGCCGCTCAGCATTCTCGAAGCGCTGCGCGCCGGCTTACCCGTGATCGCGTCGGACGTCGGCGGGGTTGGGGAAGCGGTCGTACCGGGAATCAACGGGTTTCTTTCGACCAGAGGCGATGTGGAAACGATGCGGATGCACCTGGCGGAACTGGCAACCGATCCCATGCTGCGCCGGTCGATGGGCGCCGGGGCGCGACGCCTCTACGAGGACCGATTCACGTTTGAACGCATGCTGCGCCAAACTCTGGCGGTTTACGCGGAAGCGCTCCCGGCGGGAAAAGTATCCGATGGGAAAAATGTGCGGCGGCTCAAAAGTGAAGCGGCAGTTTCAACATGATGTTTTCCTCTCCGGCCAAAGGCCGAGTCTTGATGCTCTCGACGAGTTTCGGAAAGGGCGGCGGCGCGGAAGAGCAGATCATGCTGCTGAGCCTCGGCTTGAGGGCGCGCGGCTGGTGTTTGAAAATCGTCTCCCTGATTCCGCCGGCTCCGCTCTGGCCCGAGTTGGAGAATTCAGACATCCCTATCGCTTCCCTGGGAATGCGGCCGGGTATTCCCGATCCGCGCGCGATATTCCGTTTAATCCGCGAACTGCGCGCCTTCCGCCCCGACGTGGTTCATTGCCATATGCCGCAGGCCAATCTCCTGGCGCGGGCCGTTCGCCTCATGCATCCGATTCCGGTGGTGATCGGCACTTTTCACAACTCGACGATGGAGCGGGTCAACGGCAGTTCTGGCCGCTTCCTCGAAATTGCTCACGGTCTCACGGACCGCTTCACCGATCTAACCACCGTCATCTGCAATCCGGGCGTTCAAAGCTACATCGAACGAGGCGCCGTTCGTTCCGGCAAGATTACCGTCGTTCATAACGGCGTGAACACCGCCAATTACCAACAGGATGCCGTGGGCCGCCGGCGCATGCGGCGGGAGATGGGCGTGGACGGGTTATTCGTTTGGCTGGCCGTGGGACGGTTCACCCTAGCCAAAGCCTATCCCGATATGATTCGCGCCACGGCGAAAATGTTGGCGCGAAGCGGCAAGCCCGCGGTGCTTTTGATCTGCGGCGAGGGGCCGCTCGAAGCGGAGATCCGCTCCCTGGTTCGCGAGTGCGGCGTCGCGAATTGCGTTCGCTTTCTGGGGCTGCGCCAGGATATCCCTCAGCTCATGAATGCCGCCGACGGTTTCGTGATGTCGTCGCGCCTGGAGGGATTGCCGATGGTGTTGCTCGAGGCATCGTCTTCCGGACTGCCGATCGTTGCAACGTCGGTGGGAGGCAACCCCGAAGCCGTAGTCGATGGCAAAACCGGATTTATCGTTCCGCCCCGCTGTATCGAGACGCTAGCCGCCGCCATGGAACGAATCATGAATTTGTCCGTTTCCGAACGCGAAGCCATGGCTGGCGCGGGAAGAGCGCATGCCAGGGAAAAGTTCGACATGGAAGGCATTCTGGCCCACTGGGAAAAGCTGTATACCGAGTTAGCCCGAAGGGCGAGCGAAAAACGGAGCGGGGGGAAGAAGATGTGGTTGACGGGAGCGGCCGCGGACGGCGCGGAGCGGATATGAACAGCTTGACTGGCGCCGCCGTCCGCGCCGCACCCGTGACTCACACCGGCGTTCGCCCAGTGGTTTCCGCGTGGGTTCACGATTCCGTGACCCGGCAAGCATTGGCGTTGCCTCAGGCAACCGCGATCCACGGAACCGGAACGTCGATTACGTTTCAGCAGTTAGACCAAGAGTCCAATCGCCTGGCGCGCCATCTTCAGTCGATGCGCGTGGGACTCGAGGTCCCCGTGGGTTTGTATCTGGAACGCTCGCCGGATTTTGCCGTCGCCGCTCTCGCGGTGCTCAAAGCGGGTGGCGCCTATGTGCCGCTCGATCCGTCCCATCCTCCCGATCGCATTGCCGCTATTTTGGAGGATTCCCAAGCGGCGGTGCTCCTTTCGCACAAGTGGATGGCGGCGGGTTTGCGTTCCGGCGTTTGGTCGACCGTGGATCTGGACATCGACGCGCCGCAAATCGAACGATATCCCGGGGAGGGTTTAGGCACGGACGGTTTAGGCATGGAGGTTTCGGGCTCCAACCTTGCTTACATTATTTACACTTCTGGTTCCACCGGCCGGCCGAAAGGCGTCGAAGTCACGCATTCCAATCTGGCTCATTTGATCGATTGGCACCGCCGCGCATTTTCGATTACCCCGGCCGACCGCGCCAGTCAGTTGGCCGGCCTGGCATTCGACGCCGCCGTGTGGGAAGTGTGGTGTCATCTCGCCGCCGGCGCCAGCCTTGATCTGATTGACGAAACCAGCCGGCGGTCTCCCGAAGATCTGCGGGATTGGCTGGTGCGGCATAAGATCACCGTCGCATTCGCGCCCACGACGATGGCCGAGCACTTGATTAGACTCGATTGGCCCCCGAACACCGCGCTACGCATTCTGCTGACCGGAGCCGACATTCTGCACCGCTATCCCAGGGCTGGTTTGCCCTTCACCTTGGTCAATAACTATGGCCCCACCGAATGCACGGTGTTGGCGACCTCCGGAACCGTCCCCCCGGATTCAAATAAAACGAAAATTGCGCTTTCCTCGATGGGCCGCCCCACTCGTGGGCGCCCTACTCTTGGGCACCCCATCGACGGCATGATCGTTCAAATCGTAGACCCTCTGCTTCGCCCCGTGCCCGAAGGGGAATCCGGCGAAATTTGCATCGCGGGACCCCAAGTCGCGCGCGGCTATCGCAATCTTCCCGAACTGACGGCTGAAAAATTTGTCGCCCGTCAGTCTGTCCCCGGCGGCCGGATCTACCGGACGGGCGACCTGGGGCGCATTTTGCCTGATGGCGACATCGCGTTTCTAGGGCGGATCGACGACCAGATCAAAATCCGGGGTTTCCGCGTGGAGCCGGGCGACATCGCGGCCCAATTGGACGATCATGCCGGAATCGAGGCCAGCGTGGTGATTGCCCGCGGCGGCAATGGCCCGGACCGCGCGCTGGTAGCTTACCTCGTGCCGGCCCCCGGTTTTTCTCCGACCAGCGCTGGACTACGCGAATTTCTGGCTTCCCGGTTACCGGACTACATGATTCCATCCGCCTTTGTGCGCTTGGATTCGCTGCCCGTTACCACTGCGGGTAAGTGTGACAAAGATGCGCTGCCGGCCCCATCCGCGGCTAATTTAATCGGCGGCGAAGAAGCGAGTGTGTCCGCCCTCGGCGCCACCGAGGAGAAATTGATCCAGTTGCTTAGGCCGTTGATGAACTCGGGCCCGATCGGACGGGATGACAACTTCTTCTTTATCGGCGGCCATTCCATGATGGCGGCGCAGTTGATGGCGCGCATTGACGAAAGATTCGGGGTACGTCTGACTCTCCGCCAATTGTTCGAAGCGCCTACAGCCGCTAGCCTCGCGAAGCTGGTGGACCAGCACATAAAGTGAACCAGCCGGCAAATAACGATACTTCGTTGAGCCTCTATCACCTTCTGGACCCCGCGGTCCTGGCCAACCCGTATCCGCTCTATAAAAGGCTGCGCGAAGCCGACCCCGTTCATTGGGATCCCTTTCTGCACGCCTGGGTGGCAACGCGTTACGAAGACGTGGTTCAAGTGATGCTCAAGTTTTCGGCCGACCGCACGCCCTCGCCGGAACACCTGGAAGCCATGGGAATGATGGCGGAGCTGCAGCCCGTCGCCCAATTGATGGTGAAGCAGATGCTCTTCATGGACGCGCCGGCGCACACGCGGCTTCGCGCCGTATGCGCCACGGCTTTCACGCCGGCGCGCGTGGCGGGCCTGCGGCGGCATATTCAGGAGATCGCCGACCGCTTAATCGATCGCGCCCTGCCCGCCGGACGAATGGACCTGATCGCGGATTTCGCGAATCCGCTTCCCGCCATCGTAACCGCCGAGCTGTTCGGCGTTCCGGTGGAGGATCACGAAAATCTGAAAATCTGGTCCACCGATTTTGCGGAAATGCTGGGCAATTTTCAGCACAATCCGGAACGCGCGCGCGGCGTTCTGAAGAGCACGGAAAATATGCTGGCCTATTTCCAGGACGCCATCCGCAATCGGGAGCGCCTTCTTCCTGGGCTGGTCCAGTCTTTAATCGACGCGGAGGTGGATGGGTCCCGGCTCACCGAAGAGGAAGTGATCGCCAATCTGATCGTCACCATGGTGGGCGGACAGGAGACCACTACAAATCTGATCGGTAACGGGCTGGTCTCGCTGTTGCGCAATCCGGATCAGCTCGAATTGCTGAAGAACGATCCCTCCATCCTTTCTTCCGGGATTGAAGAGTTGCTGCGCTTTGAAAGCCCCAGCCAACACACGGCGCGGATGGCGCCAGAGGACATGGTGCTAGGAGGCAAAGAAATCAAGAAACGCCAAGCGGTGATCGCGGTGTTTGCCGCGGCCAATCGCGATCCGGAGCGCTTTGCCGATCCCGACACCTTGGATTTGCGGCGCCCCGACAACCGCCATGTCGCTTTCGCCTGGGGTGCTCACTACTGTTTCGGCGCGCCACTCGCCAGGATGGAAGGCCGGATCGCCTTTGAGACCCTGCTCCGCCGCCTTCCGAATCTCCGGCTGGAGCCAGGGGAATTGGCGTGGCGCGAAAACATGGGCTTGCGCGGCCTGAAATCCCTGGGAGTTTCGTTCAACGCATGACCATTCCTTTTCCGCTGGCGCGGAACGCTCCTCCGGTTCAATTGCTTGACGTGCGCCTGCGCGAGGCCTGTTTTTCCGATCATGCCGCTATTGCCGCGCTCGAAGCCGCGCAAGGCTTGAAGCCGAAAGCTCTCGCGGAGTGGCGCGCCTTGTGGGAAGGCAATCCTTGTTACCGGGAGATCGGGCCCAGTTGGCCCATCGGGTGGGTGATCGAGACGAGCGATGGCAAAATCGCCGGCTCTCTCTGCAATCTGCCTCTGCCTTACGTGTACCGCGGGCAAAAACTTCTGATTGCCACGGGGCGCGGATGGGCCGTCGATGAGCGTTATCGCAGCTATGCGCTTCTGTTAATGGACGCATACCTTAGCCAGTCCCGCGTGGACTTGTTCTTGAACACTACAGTGAACGGCAGCGCGGCCGCCGCGTTCGGCGTTTTTGGTTCCGCGCGGGTACCGGTGGGCGACTGGGGCAGCGCGGCCTTTTTCATCACCCGGTATCGCGGATTCGCCGAGAGCGCGCTCCGCATCAAGCAATCCTCGCAGCCCCATCTGTTGAGCTACCCCGTTGGTTTGGCCTTGTACGTCAAAGAACGTTTCACCGCCAAGAGGATTTCCGCCACCGAAATTCCCGTGGAGTTTTCCCGCGATTTCGACGAACGTTTCGACCCCTTCTGGGAAGCTCTCAGCCGCGACCGTCAGAAGCTTCTCGCGGTTCGCGACCGCGCGGTTTTAAGATGGCATTTTTCGGCTTCGCTCGCGCGCCAGGAACTCTGGGTTCTTACGGTCTCCCGGAACGCCGCGATCCAGGCCTGCGCGATTTTTCAACGCCGCGATGAACCTCAATTTGGGCTCAAACGCATGCGAATGGTCGATTTTCAGGCGCTCCATTCGCGCGCGGAGTTTAGCGCGGCCATCCTCCGCCGGGCACTCGAACAGTGCCGCGCGCAAGGCATTCACGCGCTCGAAAACGTAGGCTGCGGTCTCGAAAATACCCGCGTGTTCGATCAGTTTGCCCCCTACCGCCGCAAACTCTCCGCCTGGTCTTGTTTTTATCTTTCGCGGAGACCGGAACTGGCGGAAAGCCTCCGCAATCCCTCTGCCTGGGCGCCGTCCTCCTACGACGGCGACTCTAGCGTATGATCCAACTCTCCACTCCCATCTTCGACCCTGGCGTATTCACGATCAGCCTGGATTTCGAGCTGATCTGGGGGACGCTCGATCTTTTCGGCCCGGGGAAATTTCACGACACCTGCCGCCGGGAGCGCATCGTGGTCGAGCGCCTGCTCGATCTGTTCGTCGAATTCGAAGTGAACGCGACCTGGTGCACGGTCGGCCATCTGTTCCTCGGTCAATGTTCTCCCGAGGGCGGCGTGTGCCATCCCGATATTGTGCGTCCCAAGCACGGGTGGGTTGCGCACGAATGGTTTGCGCACGATCCCTGCGGAAGCGAGGCCAGCCATCCCGTTTTCTACGGACGCAGTCTGGTGGAAAAAATTCGCTCGTGCTCCGTACCCCAGGAGATTGGCTGCCACACTTTCTCGCATGTGATCTTTGGCGATGGCGGATGCTCCCGCGAAGCGGCCGCGAGCGAGGTCGCGGCCTGCGTCAAGCTGGCCGGTGAACTCGGAATCCAGATGCGCTCTTTTGTGTTTCCGCGTAACCGCGTGGGGCATCTGGACGTGCTGCGCGCCTTCCATTTCACGTGCTATCGCAGTCCGGAGCCGCAATGGTACGAGGCGGAAAGATGGCCGCGAGCGGTGAAACGCGCGGGGCATCTTTTTAATGTGCTCGCGGCGATGGAGCCGCCGGTTAGCCTGCCGGAACGCGACGACGAGGGTTTATGGCGCACGCCCGCGTCGATGTTGTGGTTCCCCATGAAGCCCGGGCGCGCTTACAATCCCGTGGGGTTGACCGTGAAGCGCGCCAAGAAAGGCCTCGACGCCGCCGCGCGGCATAAGCGCGTGTTCCACCTGTGGTTCCACCCGACGGACATGGCGGAACAGATGGAGCGGATGCTGGCGGGCTTGCGCGAGGTTTTCGAGCATGCGCGCGCGCTGCGCGATCGGGGCGATCTTCAGGTGCTTTCGATGGGAGCGCTGGTCCATTGACCTGGCAATTGACGCCCCAGCCGAAGCAGCTCGTCAGCCGCCATTTCGATGCGACGGCGGAGCAGTGGCGCGATCTCTACGGCCGCGGAGACGTGTACGCAAGAATTTACCAGCAGCGCCGCGATGTGGTCTTGAAACTGGTGGATAAACTGGCAATACCCGAGGGGTCGCGTGTCCTCGAAGTGGGCTGTGGTCCGGGAGTTACGTCCATCGAACTGGCGCGGCGAGGTTATTCCGTTTACGCACTCGACGTTGCGCCGGCGATGATCGAGCTCACTCGCAAGCTCGCGTCCGCATCCGGCATGAGCGTCCGCTGCCTGCTCGGCGATGTACGCCACTTGCCGTTTTCCGGCCGTGCATTCCGGCTGGTGCTGGCCGCCGGAGTAACCGAGTGGCTGGAAGACCTGGAGCCCGCCATCGAACAGCTTGCGCTGGTGGTTGCGCCGCGCGGCATAAGCGCGTGTTCCACCTGTGGTTC
>JALYXS010000263.1 GCA_030946965.1 Acidobacteriota bacterium | reverse complement strand
ACCCGATCCACATGCCGGAAGAAGGTCTCCCAAAGTTGCTCGTCCTCTCGATCGAGTCGAACTATGTGCATGAAGCGAAGGATCGCGTGGACGGAGCCCTGTCGGTCAATTCCGGAGGAAACACGTTGAAACAGGACGCTGTCTTGGAGATTTCGACGCTGCATTGGTAAGTGGGCATGGGAGCGCAGCTTCCGGTGATGCAGGATTTACCCGGAGCCAACCGGATGAAACAGCGGAGCGGATTCTTCCTGTTCTTCGAATATTACCTGGCCGCGCCGTCGTTTCGTCATGCGAGGAACTAAACGATGAAGAATTTATTTCTTGCGGCGGCGGTGCTCGCCCTGTTTTGCGCTTCTGCGTCCCGTGGTCAGGATGCTCCGGCGATCACGCGAGCCGTAGCCACTTTGAATGGCGTCTTTTCTCCGCGAGGGTTCTTTAATATCACCGTACGGCTCTACCAGCTTCCCGGCGTCGACTGGGCTAAATTCGACCTCAAGAAGTCGCGCATTACTCTGGATTTCAAGCCCGGAGTCACGGTCACGCCGCAAGAAATCCGGGATGTTATGACCGGCGCGGGCTACAAGCCGGGCCCCGTTCAGATTCTGTCGCTCGCGGCGAACGATGCGACGCAAACCGGGCCAGGCTGGGTGAAGATAAAACATCCGTCGTCGAAGAACCCCGTAGTCCGATGGTTTCAGCTGAATTTCTAAGCGATTTCTAAGCGGCCGGATCGGCTTCGATCTCCTCGCATTCCATTGCCACTTGGCTGTTTTTTACCGCAAACTTGAATTCCTCTTCACGGCCTGAAGCAACGTCAAATTCCCAGATTTCGCTGCCGAACGCCAGGAAATCGTCGTCTTCTTCCATGCGTTCTTCCCCGTGCAGGCTATCCGGTTCGAAGCGCTCGACGAACAGTGCGTCTATCACCACGCCATCCGGCAAGTTCAGAAACTTCTCCGGACTGTCCGATCCAACGCCTTCCCGATTGAAGCGCTTCCGAAACGTTACGCGATATCTCATGGCAAACGGCAGGCAATTTCGGTGCCTTCGTAGTAAAATAGAGCCACTACATTATGCTGGCCTTCCGGGCTTCCCTTTCCGCCCTGCTTGCAGTATCCCTACTGATGGCGGTTGCGCCCACTGCCCCGCTGGGAAAATATACTCCCGCCGAGCGCCGCCACTGGGCTTTTCAGAAACGTTCGAATCCGCCGATTCCCACCTTTGCCGCCCCGAAAGATCGCGCTTGGGCCAAGACCCCAGTGGATGCATTTGTCCTCGCGCGTCTTCAAAAGGAAGGGTTGCCGCCCGCCGCTCCCGCCGACCGGGAAACGCTGATCCGCCGCATTTCATTCGATCTGACCGGCCTTCCGCCAACTCCCTCCGAAACAGCCGCGTTTGTCAAGGATCGCTCGCCCGGCGCATATGAAAATCTGGTGGAACGTTTGCTGAACAGCCCGCATTACGGCGAGCGCTGGGGACAGCACTGGCTCGATGTCGTTCGTTTTGCAGAGACAGACGGCTTCGAATACGACACCCACCGCCGCGATGCCTGGCGCTATCGCGATTACGTGATTCGCGCGTTCAACAACGATAAGCCGTACGACCGGTTTTTAACCGAGCAGCTTGCCGGTGACGAGATTGCGCCCAAAGAAGATGAGACGCTGATTGCCGCCGGCTTCAACCGGCTCGGGCCGCTACGCAAGAATGCGGGCAATCAGGAAGTCGCCAGCAGCCGCAATGAAGTTTTGACGGAGATGACGAACATCGTCGGATCGGGCGTGCTCGGCGTGACGCTCGGGTGCGCGCGCTGTCACGATCATAAGTTCGATCCGTACCGGCAGAGCGATTACTACCGCATGCAAGGATTCTTCGCGGCAACATTTGAAAATAATGTTTCGAAAGCGACTCCCGAAGAGGAATCCGCTTGGAAGGCGAAGGACGATCCGATCGAGCAGGAAATTAAGGATTTACGAAAGTCCTTGAAGGGCAAGCAGGGCGATGAGGCTCAGGCTATCGTCAAGAAGCTGGAAACGCTGGAGGACGGAAAGCCGGAGCCGCTGCCTTCACTCTTCTCGGTGAAGGACGATACCGAGCATCGAACTGAAATTCACCTTTTGCAGCGGGGCGACTACCAGAATAAGGGCGACAAGGTCGGCATGCGCGCCCTGGGCATCTTGCTGCCGGAGAACAGCCCCGAACTGCCTGAATCGACGCCGAAACCACGCGCCGAACTGGCAAAATGGATCACCGGCCCCAACAATCCTCTAACCGCGCGGGTGATGGCGAACCGCATTTGGGAATATCATTTCGGACGCGGAATTGTCGCGACGCCGAACGATTTCGGAAGAATGGGTGAGCGTCCCACCAACCCCGAACTGTTGGATTATTTGGCGAATGAATTCGTCGCGAGTGGCTGGAGCGTCAAGCATCTGCACCGTTTGATCTTGATGAGCAACACGTATCGGCAAGCTGGCGGGGCCCCGAACGAAAAGGACCCCGACGATAAGCTACTGTCCTCTTTTCCGCGGCGCAGGCTTGAGGCCGAAGAGATCCGTGACGCGATGCTGGCGGCCGCGGGCGATATCAATTCGAAGCCGGGCGGCCCGAGCGTGATTGTGCCAATCGATGCCGAGTTGGTCAAGGCGCTCTACAAGCCCTCGCAGTGGGCGCCCGCGAAAGATCCAGCGGAGTATCAACGGCGTAGCGTGTATCTAATCGCGAAACGGAATCTGCGCTTGCCATTCATGGAAGTTTTCGATTCGCCGGATTTGCAGGTGAGTTGCCCGAGGCGCGAATCGAGCACGCATGCCCCGCAAGCGCTCGAAATGTTGAATGGTACTTTGGCGAACCGGCAAGCCAAGGCTCTATCGGACCGTTTGGGCCGGGAAGCGGGGAAGAGCCGCCGCAAGGAAATCGATTTAGCCTACCTCCTCGTTACCGGGCGGTCGCCGAAACCGCCGGAAGTCCAACTTTCGTTGAAGTTCCTCAATCAAAACTCGAAGATTCTGGGGGAAGAACCCGCGCGCGAGCAGTTTGCGCTGGCAATGTTCAACCTGAACGCATTTTTGTATATCGACTGAGCTTTACGGAAACCCATGCCTGAACACGTTCGCATCACCCGCAATCGCCGCGAATTCATCACCGATGCTTTCTGCGGCTTCGGAGCCCTGGCTTTGGCCGATCTTCTCGCCCGCGACACCGCTCAAGCCGCGACGCTTTCCGCGAACCCGCTTGCTCCCAAGCCGCCGCAAATTCCCGATAAGGCAAAAGCGAAATCCTGCGTGTTTCTATTCATGGCCGGCGGTCCGAGCCACATGGAGACCTTCGACCCCAAGCCGCTGCTCAACAAGCTGAACGGCCAGAAGCGTCCCGCCGAGTTCGGCGAGGCGAAGTACCAGTTCATCACCGGCGAAGCACACCTGCTCGGGACTAAG
>JALYXS010000202.1 GCA_030946965.1 Acidobacteriota bacterium | reverse complement strand
GTCCTTGGCGATGGGCGGCATGGCGTAATGCAGCACGCCGTCGATGCGGTACTTGATAGCCACTTCCTGATCGCGCGATTCAATGTGGATATCGCTCGCGCGCCGCTCGAGCGCGTTGAAGATCGTGGTATCGACCAGTTTGATTACCGGAGCGATATCGCTATCGACGGCGGAGAGCTTGTCGATCGAAAGTGTTTCGTCGGAGTTCTCTTCATCGACGACTACATCGAGCGTGAAGCCTTCGGTAACTTCTTCGAGCACGCGCTGCGACTGCTCGGTTTTCTTGAGCAGATCGGAGATTTGCGAGGGGGTGGCGACTTTGACCCGCAGCTTCTTGTTGAGCAGAAGCCCGAGTTCGTCGATCATGTTGAGATTGCGCGGATCGGCGAGCGCGATTTCGAGAGTTCCGTTTTGCGCGCGCAGCGGCACAAAGTTGTACCGGAACATCAGATCGACCGGGATGGTGCGGAACAGATCGTGATCGATCGAACCTTCGCGCAAATCGACGTAATCGCAGCGATAGCGCATGGCGAGGGCGCGGGCCTGCGAAGCTTCGGCGGAGGGATCGGGTACTCTTACTCGTTCAGTAGCCATAAGTTATCGGGCATTGTGGCAAATTCTTCATCGGATGGTGTCCGCCAAGCTGAATATCGGCAAATACAGCGCGATCAACACGAAGGCCACGAAAATACCCATGAAAATCATGATCGCCGGCTCAATTAACGACAACGCCGCCGTCATCTTCGTGTTGACATCCTCTTCATAAAACTCCGCGACACTGGTCAACATCACCGCAAGAGACCCCGTCGATTCCCCCACTTCGATCATGTCGATCGAAAGCGGCGGAAACACGCCCGTGGCGGCGAGCGACGAGGAAAGCGATTGCCCTTCGCGCACCGTGCGTCCGGCCTTCTGCAAAGTCTTCCGCAGCAGCGCCGTGCCGAGCGAATCCGCCGCGGTTTCAAGACCCTGCACCAACGGGATACCGCCCGTCAGCAGCGTGCTCAACACCCGCGAAAATTGCGCCACCTGATACTTCAGCCAAATATCTCCCAGCAGCGGCACGCGAATCTTCACGGCGTCGATCTTCTCGCGCGCCGAATCCTTGCGCGCCCACCAGCGGAACAAGAGGACACCCAGCACAATCGCTACGGCGAACACAATAATATATGCCCTGGCGGTGGACCCGATCGCGATCAGCGCCAGAGTCACCGCGGGCAGTTTGGCGGACATGCTCTTATACAACTCGGCGAAACTCGGGACCACGTACGTGACCAGAAACACCATCAGGAAAACCACCAGCACCACCAGCACCGCCGGGTACATCAACGAAACCAGCACTTTTTTCTTTACCGCGAGCGCCAACTTCTGGTAGGTGATGTAGCGTTCCAGCACCTCGCCGAGGCTGCCCGACTTTTCACCAGCCATCACCGACGTGGTGTAAATCTTGGGAAAAATACCTTGCATCCGGAACGCTTCCGATAGCAGCGTCCCGCGCCGCACCTCTTCCCGGACCGCCTTGATGTGCGGCCCCAACTTCGGATCGGTCAAACGGTCCGCCAGAAGATCGAGCCCCTTCAGAATAGGCAACCCAGCGCGAATCAGCGTCACAAACTGCTGATTGAAAATCAGGAATTTCTCGAGATTGAGCTTTTTGCGTCCTCCGATGTCTTTCGTGAGGCCCGCCACCGCGCGGCGCGGCTTGATCGAATAGATCAGGTAGCCCTGCTTGGTGTAGCGGTCTCGCAGTTCGTGCTCGGAGGTCGCCTGGGCAACCTGGCTGTGCATTTCGCCGCGAGTATCGGCGTATTTCAAAACATACTCGGACATTAAGGATTAGCCTCCACCATTTCGGCTCCAGGAGGCATGTGGAAAGCGAAAAGACCGGCTTCGAGCGGAGGGTTCACGCTCTCGTTTTCAAACGTAAAGTCCAGCACGGAACGGTCCTGCCCGATCACCTTCAATCGCGTGATCTGGGCATTGCGCGCAACTAGGAATTCCACCCGCGAATAGGGAAGATTCTCGGAAGCGGGTTCGGCGACGATCCACGTTTCCGTACCGTCGGGCCGTGTTTCGAACTTGCGGAACTCTTTGTAAAAATTGATCTTACCCAACAAAAACGCGAGCGGCGCGCGCATGTCTTCGCTATGTTTCAAATTCCCGTGTTCCACGCGATTGGAATCCGGCGTATAGAGATAGACGCTCTTGCCGTCCGAAAGGAACAGCTTGCCGGGTGGCGACGTGTAGTCCCATCGCATCCGCCCTGGTTTCCGCAGGAAAAGGACCCCGGATTCGGTCTGACTGGATCGTTTCGGGATGGTGTAAGTCTCTGTGAAATTGAGCTTTAGAGATTGCGCGCGGTTGTACCGGTGCTCGACGGCGTTCAACAGCGGCTCGAGCCGGGTCCCGGGCGCCGAAGCCGCCAGCAGCGGCAAGGCGCACCATAACGCAAATACTCTCACGAAGAGCTAGACGCGCGGAAGTGGTCTTCCGTGTATGCTCAACGTTTAGAAAGAGATGGCTTAGATCCCGAGGCGCTCCTTCAGCTCCCGGACCCGTTCGCGCGAGACGCCAATATCCGTTCGATTGGCGTCCTTCAACCGCGCCATCATTTTGCCCCCAAACCACGCGTGCAGTTCGTGCACCCAGGCGAGGTTCACCACCGCCGCGCGATGCACCCGGACGAATTGCGCCGGATCGAGCTTCCGCTCCAGTTCGTCCAGCGTGTAGTCCACGCAATAATCCTTCTGCTCCGTCGCCGCGAAGGTCAGCTTCTCTTTCGCAAAAAAATGGGTAATCTGGCTCAGCGTCAGGAACTCGATCCGGTCGCCGGTGCGGGAGGAGATACGCTCGGGAAACGCCTGCGCCGGCGAGGAACCCGCGCGCGTCAGTTCGGCCAGGAGTTTACGCAGATCGGGACGAGGTTCGCTGCCCGCTAGAAATCGCTCGACTTTCGCGAGCGCGCGGTCCAGAGGCGCCGCCTCCACGGGCTTCAGCAGATAATCGATTGAATTTACCGCGAAGGCCTGCAAAGCATATTGGTCGTAGGCGGTGGTGAATACGACCAGCGGGTCGGAATGCAGCCGTTCCAGCATTTCAAACCCATTTAGGCCGGGCATTTGGATATCGAGAAACAGAACGGCGGCCCGCGTTTCCTCGATCCGCGCGATCGCTTCCACCGGATCTTGAGCGCTTCCCAGGATCTCCACGCCGCGCTCCTCGAGAAGACGCCGGAGGCGGCGGATAGCCAGTTCTTCGTCATCGACGAGGAACGCTTTCACGCGGCGAGCACCTCCATCGCAACCACGCACTCACCGCCCCGCCGCGATGCCGTTAACGTGGCGCGCTCGCCGAATAAAGTCTGCAATCGCGACCGCAAGTTCTCCAGGCCATGACCCGCCGGCGCCCGGCTGAGAGTGAACCCTGGGCCGTCGTCGGTGACCTCGATCCGGAACGCCTCGCGAGTACCCGTCGCCGAAATACGGATCTATCCGCCGCCCCGATTCGGCGAGATCACATGCTTCACGCTATTCACCACCAAACTCTGCACCGAGAGCGGCGGAACGTCCGCCTGGAGCAACTCATCGGGAACGTTCAGCGAGAAGCGCAGCCGTTCCCCGAAACGTGTTCGTTCGATTTCCAGATAGTCGGTTACGATTCGCAGTTCCCGTTCGAGCGGAACCAGGCCGCCCGACGGGGCGTCGAGCGAAAATCGCAACAGAGC
>JALYXS010000191.1 GCA_030946965.1 Acidobacteriota bacterium | reverse complement strand
CTAGAAGAAACGTCGCGAGACCCGATCCGCCGCCGTTCGGTCCCTGCGTGCCGGCGGCGTTGAAGCTGAGTTGTCCGGCGCGGTGCTGATCGCTGGGCACGCGCAGGTTATGCGCCTGCCGGATATCGGCTCCAAATTTGAACGAATGATTGCCGTGAATTTTCGACCAGTTGTTTACAAATTGAAACTGTTTCTCGTTTTCATTGAGCGGGCAGTTGCACCCGTTCACGCCGAGAGCGTATCCGAACTTGAAAAGATTATTGCCGTAATCGTTGATGAAGAAGGCGGGCATCCCGCCGGTAAACTGCTTGTCCAGATTCAGCCCGGGAATTCCAGCATCCGTGGCCGGCGCGGTGGCTAGACCGTTGGGTACCACGTTCACCTGGTAGCGGAAGAATCCGAAGCGAAAATCGGTAAAAAGATTGGGATTCAGCACGTAATCGAATCCCGCGGCAATGCTGTGGTTGAGCGAAGTGGAACTTCCGGCGAAGGCGCTGGTCCCGCCGCTGGGATCGTATCCCGGCCCGCCGCCATACCCATAGATGCCCGGCGAAGCGATCTTGAAGTTCACAAAACTGTACCGCCCGAAAACGTGCATCTTTTCGCTCACATACCAATCGACGCGCGTGTTAAAGGCATCGTCGTTGAAGTTGACCGCTCCCGAGCCGGCATAGTTCGGCTGATCTTTCGAAGCATTAATATTCGGCGCCGGGATGAACTTCAGCAGATTGAGCGCCTGAGGTGAAATAAGGCTGGCGGGAATGACGGCGCCGCTAAACGCGGTTCGCGCGGCCGGCGTGGACCCGCTCGCCGGATTGTAGATATTCAGGCCGAGGCCGCTCAGATCGCCGGTTCTTTCGGCCAGCGATGGGACACGAAGGAGCACGCTGCCACCGGTATTCCGGCGGGTTCCCTGATAGTCGCCAAAGTAGAACAGCTTGTTCTTCTTGATCGGGCCGCCGATGGAACCGCCAAACTGATTCCATTGCGTCACTGGAATCTCGCGCCCATTCGATCCGAAAATCGGGATCGACTGCGTGAACGGATTGCGCGCCTGCAGATGATCGTTTCGCAGGAACTCAAACGCGCTGCCGTGGATCGCATTCGTTCCCGATTTGGTCTGCGCGCTGACCACGGCGGCCGCCGACGTGCCGAACTCCGCGTCGTAATCGGCTGTGGTAACCTTCGCTTCCGTGACGGATTCGAGAGTCGGATTGATCACGATCCAGCCGAGGACCGCATCGTGATTGTCGGTTCCATCAAGCAAGTGCGAAACGCCCGCGAAGCTCTGCCCGTTGACCAGCAGCCGGTAAGAACCCTGCGGATTCTCGGGCGAAGCGGCCGTCAGGCTTACCGGCCAAAGCGAAACACCCGGCGTGATCAACTGAAAATTGGTGAAACGGCGGCTCAGCATCGGCAGCTCCGCAACGGCCTTCTGGCTATACGTAGTCGAGACGTCGCTACGCTCGGTTTTGAGCAGGGAAGCCTCCGCGCTCACCTCTAGCGTCTGCGCCGCTTCGCCCACTTCAAGCCTGATGTCGACGAGCGCTTCGGAATCGACCGACACGCCGACGTTATCCTGCTGAAAGCTCTTGAAGCCGGGAGCTTCCACGCGCACCTGATACCGTCCGACGATCAGATATCGCTGGCTATAATTTCCGGATTCGTTGGTAGTCGTCGCGTTAGTAACGTCGCGCTCCACGTTGCGGATCGTAATCTTCGCGCCGGTAATGGCCGCGCCCGAAGCGTCGAGCACCGTTCCGACGATGCTGCCGTACACGGCTTGGGCTGAAAGTCTCGCGGCGGAAGAAAAACCAATAGCGAGAAGAGTTGCGAGAGCTACTCGAATGCGAAACGGCATGATGGGAGAACTCCTCAAGACTGTTTGAGAAATCATATAACAGTTTCGGGGACTTCGCTCGGCTACTTGTAAACCCCGCCCGAGTATCTGTATAGTTATTCCACATCGAGGTTAGAGAAGATGAGGACTTTTGTCCGCTCGGCGGTTTCCGTTGTATCCGGCATTTTATTGATCGCGGGCCTATCGTTCGGCCAGCAGATTACGGGATCGGTAACGGGGACGGTTGTGGACCCCGCCGGCGCTGCCATAGCTGGAGCGCCCGTTAAGCTCACCAACACCGGTACTGGCGCGGTGGAAAGCGGGAACAGCGACGACTCGGGAAATTTCCGTTTCCTTCTGCTGCCTCCCGGCAAT
>JALYXS010000186.1 GCA_030946965.1 Acidobacteriota bacterium | reverse complement strand
CCACCGCTTCGCCCGCTACTCAAATTCTGATCGCGGGATCGCAGTTGTTCGTCGCGACCGCTCCGTCCACCGATCTCTTTGTAGCCAAGTTGGATGCTCTCGGAACGATTGTCTACTCGACCTATTTTGGAGGGAGCGGCGCCGACACCGCGGCCGGATTGGCGGCCGGCGCCGATGGCAGCGTGTACGTGACGGGTTCGACCACCTCTTTCGATTTTCCGGTCACGGACGGCGTGTATCTTTCGAACCCATCGCCCATGCCGTCACCCACCGCCAGCCGGAGCTTTGTCTTCAAGCTCAATCCCGACGGTTCGCTGGCATGGTCGACGTATTTCGCGGATTCCCGGACCACCCCGCTGGCGATCGCCGTGGACCAGACCGGAAGTCCTTATGTCACCGGTTCGACGTACGGCGGTTTACCGGTCACGGATGATGCATACCAGAAGACTTTCACGCCTATTTCGCCGTGTGGAGGTATCGGACCTGGTCCCTGTCCACCGACTCCCACTTCCGCCTTTCTTACGAAATTTCAACCCGAGCGGTTCCGGGCTGGTGTTTTCAACCTACATTTCGCACGATAGCCGGAACGCGAACGCGCAGTTGTTGAAGGGGGCCGCGATAGCCGTGGACCCGGCGGGCAACTCCTACATCGGCGGTGGCTCGGGCGTGTTCCTGATGAGCGCGGATGGAAGCGCCATGCTCGGATCGAACGTACAGACCGCAAACCTGGAAGTGAGCGCGATCGCTCTGGACGCGGATAACAATTTGTACGCAACGGGCCAGACTGCTTTTTCGCCATCGGGCTTGCCCGCACTCATAACCACGCCCGGTGCGTTTCAAACTTCGCATCAGCCGGCGATTCCTTCACTCCCCGGCGCCGGCAGTGGACCCGATGCGTTCGTGACGAAATTCGACAGCACGTTATCGCAGATCCTGGCCGGCACTCTGTTGGGCGGCGAGGGAACCGATTACGCCCGGAGCATCGCGATCGATTCCGAAGGCGATATTGTGCTTGGCGGCGCGACCACGTCAAAAGCCTTTCCAACGCGCGCGCCCATGCAGGCCGCCTTTTCGGATTATTCCGGATTCCTCGCCAGGTTCGACCCCAGCTTATCAATCCTGCTATTCTCCACGTACATCGGCGACTCGCGATATTTCGATGTGCGCAGCGTGGCAACGGATACGAACGGAAACGTGTTTCTCTTTGGATCCGCGCTGGTCACGGGCAGTTCCTTTTGCTTGCCCACGCCATGCGGCTTGAGCCCGGGCCAATCGGATTTCGTGAACAAAATCGCGCTGTCCAGCGTTCCGGCGATTCGCCTGGATGCGGTCGTAAACTCCGCGAGCCAATATGCCGTGCCACTGTCCCCCGGTGAATCGATCGATGCCATCGGTTTCGGTTTCGATTCCAACTCGCAACTACTTCTGAACGGGACTCCGCTGGCGATCATCGCGCGCGGCACGGGACGCCTCACGGCCATCGTTCCGCTGGATCTTCAACCGTCGGAAACCGCGCGGATTACCGTTGTTTCGCCCGGAGGCGGCTCGAATTCAATCGAGCTTCCCACCGCGAGCGTGTCCCCGGGCATTTACTCCCTCACCGGCTCCGGCTTTGGCCAAGGTTATATCTTGAACGGCGATGGCAGCTTGAACTCGCCCGATAATCCCGCGGCCACCGGTTCTGCCATCACGATCTTCGCCACTGGAGTTGGCTCGTTGACGGTGAATGGCGCTTATGCCATTACGGCCCAGCCGGTTTCCGTTTACGTTGACGGTTTCTATGCGGACGGCATCTCGGCGGAC
Source organism: Acidobacteriota bacterium (assembly GCA_030946965.1). Lineage (GTDB taxonomy): Bacteria > Acidobacteriota > Terriglobia > Bryobacterales > Bryobacteraceae > JALYXS01. Next base: position 7,700 of record JALYXS010000186.1, on the reverse strand, counting down.
ATCCGGCAGGTCTCCAAATTTCCCGGCGGCGCCTACGCGATCTCGGTCCATATTCCAGACCCATCGAAGTTCGCGGACCGAAACCCGAATCTGGTCAACTTCAAGTTCCCGCCCCAGGTACCGATCGTGATGGTGGTTGGCCCGGTGCTCAGCGCCAATCCGGCGTATTCGACGAGTCACAGCCAATTCGGTTTAGCTTTGTCCGTTCGCTAATTGCGCGGCCCGATCTTTTCCGTTCTACCGGCTAATGGCTGCACCACGGAGCCGCCGCACACCGCGACGCCGGTCTTCATCAGCGCATTCAGGAAATTTTGAAACATCGCGTAGAAAACCTGTTCGGTGATCGGCTGCTTGCCTGGCAGCCGGAAACTCGCGGGCAACTCCTTCGAGATGCGCACTCGAACGGAATTTCCCTGGCTTTTACCGGAACGGTCGCGCTTGTTGGCCATAGACATGGGCGTCTGCATCACGCCGCCGGTCCGGCCATCCACGTAGAATTGGCAACGCGAAAACCAGCCCAGATTGGCGGGATCGGCAGCATCGAACAGCAGCAGCGGACCCTGCCGCCCTTGCGCGGTCAAATCCAGGCAAATGCTGCGCGCGGAGTCTTTGACCTTGCTCTCGAAGCCAGCGTCCTTCGCGACGCTGTGGACGGTATCGGCATCGAGCTCCAGTAAGATCAGTTTGTGCTGCCCTGCCTGCAAGACCTGCATGAAGACGCTATTCTACCAACGGAACCGCTCACGCCCGCCAATCCGGGGGCAGTGGCTCGGCGATATAGACGAAATATCCAGCCCATTTTTCAATTTCGCGCCCGCAATAACAGCGCAGCACGTCGCAGACTTTCGTCTTTGAAGCTTCATAGTGAATCATCCACTTCTGGCCGCACGGGCATTCCTGAGGGTGGTGGTCGAACGTCATCGGGATTTCCCGGTCTATCGGAGGGTAGTGGGGAGAACTTTAGGGCTCACGCCCGAATCGCGCCGGAAGACTGTTCGGGAATGCGCGCGACGCCCTCGATCATCCAACAATCCTTATAGGGATCTTCCTTCTGCTTGCCAAGAGCGAACACGAAAACCGCCGGCACGCCGTGGGCATCGATCAATCGCACCCGCTGCTCCGCGTGATCGCCGGTAATCTGAATCGGACTGAATTCCGCGCTCCGATGATTCAGCAGCGGCCGGTACAGCGGATTCTTCACGAGCAGCACGAACTTGTCAATCGGACCGGTTACGGCGCGGTTGCCCGGCGACGCAAACGCGAATGCTTTGCGGATACCGGAATCGAGCGTGGGAGTGTCGTTTCTCTGGAAAGCCGAGAGCTGTATTTTAATTACCTGAGCGGGCGTGAGCTTAGGGCTGGGCTCGTTCATTTGTGAGGCGTCCTGGGCGAATGCCGACGCGGCGAGAACGGCAAGAATTGCGATTTTTGTGGCGATCATGCCAGCACCGTGTCGCCCTCGCCCGGGGCGAGAAATAAATTTTCCTCCAGGCCATGCTGTTTGGTGTAGAGATCGTAATAACGCCGCCGCAGCGCATACAGCGATTCGTGGGTTCCACGTTCAACGATGCGGCCCGCTTCCACCACCAGAATTTGATCGGCGCGGCGGATCGTCGAAAGCCGGTGCGCGATTACAAACGTGGTGCGGCCCCGCATGAGATAGCTAAGCCCCTCCTGGATCAGAGCTTCCGATTCGGAATCGAGACTCGAAGTGGCTTCGTCGAGAATAAGAATGCGCGGATCGGCCAGGATCGCGCGCGCAATCGAAACACGCTGGCGCTGGCCGCCGGAAAGTTTCACGCCGCGTTCCCCGACGATCGTGTCGTATCGCTTCTCGAAACCCTCGGCGAATTCGTCGACCCGCGCGATGCGGCAGGCTTCCAGAATGTCGGCTTCGCTGGCGTCCGGCCGCGAGAATGCCACGTTCTCCCGAATGGTTCCATCGAACAAGAACGATTCCTGCAGCACCACGCCGAGCTGCGTGCGGTAGGAATCCAGGCGCACGGTCGCGAGGTCCACGCCATCCACCCAGACAGTCCCCACGCTAGGCGTGTGAAACGCGGAAACTAATCCGATGATGGTCGATTTGCCGGACCCGGACGGCCCGATAAGCGCCGTCACGGTGCCGGGCGCGGAGACAAAACCGACTTCGTGCAACACCGTCTTTCCGGTTTCGTAAGCGAAATCGACGCGATCGAACTCTACCTCGCCGCGCAATTCTCCGAGCGAAACGGTGCGGCGCGGGTCGGCATCTTCCTGCCGCTCGTGCAGCACTTCACGGGTTCGCTCCAAACCGGCGAGCGCTTCGCTGAGCTGCGTTCCAATGCTGACGATCTGAACCACCGGCGCGATCAGGAAGGCCAAAAATGCGGTAAAAGTGAAAAACCCTCCGAGGGTCAACGTGCCCGCAAAAATCTGCCGCGTTCCCAGATACATCACCAGCGCGCCCACCACGCCCATCAGCACGGTTGCCGAAAGAGTCATGATGGAAAGCGTGGTGAGCGATTGCAGGACGTTGTTGAGCAGGCGCGCAACTCCCTTTCAAAAACGCTCTGCTCGCGATCTTCGGCGTGATAGCCCTTGATGACGCGCACGCCGCCAAGCGATTCAGTTAAGCGGCCAGTCACCTCCGCCGTGATAATGCCTCGCTCCTTGAAAATCGGCCGGACCGTTCGGAAGGCGTTTCGCAGTACCAGGCCGAACACAATCAGGACCGCGAGCGCGAGAGCCGTAATCGAGGCGCTGATGCGGAATAGAACCAGCAGCGCCACGAGCGCCGTCAGCAGCCCTCCGGCAAACTCGACCAGCCCCGTGCCGATCAGATTGCGGATGCCTTCGACGTCGCTCATGATTCGCGATACCAGCGTTCCGGTCTTGTTGGCGTCGAAGTAAGCGAGGGGCAATTTTCCAATATGCGCTTGCACCTTGCCGCGCAACTCCGCAATCAGCCGTTGAGCTTCTTTCGAAAGCAGTTGGGTAAGGGAGAACGAAGTGGCCGCCTGGATTACTGTCGCGCCAACGACGGCTGAGATTAGTGGTAGTAACATGGACGCGTTGCGCTTGCCGATCACGTCGTCCACTAGAAATTTTGTCGAAGCGGGCAGCACCAAGCCGGAAATGCGATTGATTACCATCAGGACGAATCCGATTGCCAGGAGCTTGCGCCTAGGGCGGATCAGTTCCCAGATGTCCGGCCACAGGAGGCGGAGCCGGGTGGGGGCGCCGGGCGTCGGTTTCGCCATGTAATCAGTATGATGGTTTGGAAATAAGGCACGGTTCGGATTAAGTTATGCTGACGCGAAGAAATTTGCTTGCGGGAACCCTGGCGGGCGGCGTGCTATCCGCTGCAAAGACAAAATTCCACCTCATCGATTCACACGTGCATGTTTGGAAGCGCGACTCGCGTTTTCCGTGGGCGAAAGAGACCGCTCACCCGCCCGCCGAGGACGCCACGGCGGAGATGCTGCTCGCGCTTATGAAGGCGAACGGCATCGAGCGGACCGTGATTATTCAGGTGATTCATTACCGCTACGACAACAGTTATCTGGCGAGCGTGCTGAAACAATACCCGAGGTATTTTCGCGGAGTGGCGCGCGTGAATCCGGAAGATCCGGCGGCGCCCGATCAACTCTCCGCGCTGACGGAGCAGGGTTTCCGGGGCGTGCGCATCAGCCCGGCCGCCGGCCCGGCGGGCGATTGGATCAAAAGCCCTCTAATGGACCCTCTCTGGAAGCGTTGCCAGGATCTCAAGGTTCCGATGACTCTACTTGCTCCGGTGAGCCGGATGCCCGATATTCAGCCTTTAATCGAGCGCCACTCCGATCTGACTGTCGTAATCGATCACATGGCCGATTGTCCGCTGGAAAGGCCGGACGAACTCAAGAAACTTACAGCCCTCTCGCGCTTTCCCAAGGTCTTCGTGAAGATCTCGCACATGTGGTCGCTTTCGCGGGAGCCCTACCCCTACCGCGACTCCGAAGCGCAGGTCCACAAACTTTATGACGAGTTCGGCCCGCGGCGTTTGATGTGGGGGACGGACTGGCCGCTGGTCGAGAAATACTGTACCTACCCGCAAGCCGTGGCGCTTTATCGGGACGGGTTGAAGTTCTTGAATGGCGATGACCGCCAGTGGATTTTGGGTGGTACCGTGCATCGCGTCTGGCCTTTCGACTGAGCTTGACACGATTCCACGATTAAAGATAGCGTTACGCTTGACGATGCCTCGACTGCATCAGGAGTAAACGCATGAAACAACGAAGGTCCGGCTTTTCTCTGGCCTGCGCGTTAGCAGTGCTGACCTTTCTTTTTGCCGCCCGTCTTCCCAGTCAGACCGCTACTGGCTCGATCTCGGGAGCCGTGCGCGATCCAACAACCGCCGCCGTGCCGGCCGTCAAGGTCACGGTGACAAACGTAGCTACTAATGAGACGCGTCAAACCAAGACAGACAACGCCGGGATCTACACCTTTCAGCTTCTGCCTCCCGCAACCTATCGGATCGAAGCGGAGGCCGCGGGATTCAAACGGTTCATCCGCGACAATGTCAAGGTAGATGTGGCTCTGGCCCTCACGCTGGATCTCCCCATGGAGATCGGCTCCGCCTCGGACTCTGTCACGGTAACGGCCGAAGTGCCGCCCCTCGAAGAGGAGAGTTCGTCGCTTGCGCATATCATCGAGAACGAACGCATCGTGAACCTCCCGACCAATGGGAGGAATAGTTACGGATTCGCCCAGTTGGTTCCCGGAGTGCGCGCTTCGAAGGGATTTACCCAAGTGGCTTATGGGATGTACAACGATCAGTTCGTCTCGATCAACGGCTCGCGGCCGAATTCGAATTCGTTCATGCTGGATGGCGGGAACAATACCAATCCCGCGTTCAATGGTCCCGCGTACTTTCCAAGCGTCGACGAGGTACAAGAATACAAAGTACAAACAAACAATTTCAGCGCTGAATTCTCTAACTCCGCCGGCGGCGTGATTAACCTCGTGACAAAATCGGGGACCAACCAATATCATGGATCCCTTTACGAGTTCCTCCGCAATGATAAGTTGACGGGCACGGATTTTTTTGTGAATCGAAGCGGGCTGCGGAAGGGTGAACTGCGTTTTAACCAGTTTGGCGGCACCGTTGGAGGACCGATAACGATTCCACACGTGTATCACGGGAAGGACCGCACTTTCTTCTTCGGTTCATATGAAGGGCTGAGATGGGTCAGAGGCATCACGGCAGCCGGCAGCGTGCCCACCGACCTCGAACGGGCCGGCGATTTTTCACAGACGCGCGCAGCCGGCGGGCAGGCCATCACGGTCTACGATCCGTCGACTTCTCGCCCCGACCCGAACGCCCCGGGAACCTTTATTCGGTCCGCCTTTCCCGGTAACATCGTGCCCGCCAGCCGATTCGATCCGGTGTCCAAGAATCTACTCAACTACATCCCACATGCGAATTCGCCCGGCGCGCCCATCACGAATTTAAACAATTTCATCTCAAATGCGTCCTCACCGGTTCAGAAGAACGGATTCAGCGTTCGGGTCGATCATTCCTTAACCCAGAATCAAAAGGTTTTTGCGCGAGCGTCTCTCAACGATACGCCGGTTTCGCGTCCGGAAATCTACGGACATTCTCTATACATCGCGGAGCCAATTAACGGAGCGGTGGATCAGCTCAATCAAAGGCAAGCGGTAGTGAATTACACGAATCTCCTTCGTCCCAACTTGATACTCGAACTTAGCTCCAGCTTTCTGCGGTATTCCATTCAGCGGCAGGGGCCCGGTAATAACTTCGACCCGGTGCAGGTGGGACTGCCAGCGTATTTCCACCAGCTTCAGCCGGCGCTCGTATCGTGTTTTCCTACGATTGGAATAACGAATTATGGCGTTTCGATTCCTGTATCGGATGTCGGCGGCGGCCTCATCGGTAACTGCCAGTTGCTTCACGATTCTTACGAAAGCTTTCACGAATACGCGAACCTTACCCACACGCGCGGCAAGCACACCCTAAAGTTTGGAGGAAACTTCGGAGTAAACCGGCTCTCGACCGGCCGCTATGGCGTGGCTGGCCAAAACTACAGCTACTCACCGGGCTTTACACAAGGCCCCAATCCGTTGGTAGGAAGCTCAACTGCCGGCGACGCGTTTGCTAGTTTCTTGCTGGGAACACCGTCGAGCGGAAGCGTTACAACGAATGGCCCAGGACAGAATCTTCTCTACCGCTACTTCGGCGTATATTTTCAGGATGACTGGAAGGTTACATCCAGGCTCACACTCAATCTAGGCCTTCGCTACGATTATCAAACACCATGGACTGAGCGCTACAACCGGTTTTCCGATTTCAACTTCACGGCGCCCTCCCCTCTTCAGGTGCCGGGCTTGAATCTGGTTGGCGGTTTGTACTTCCCCGGAGTGGGAGGAACGCCGCGCGGGCAGTTCAATCCGGACCGGAAAGACTTCGCTCCTCGTTTTGGTTTCGCTTACCTGCTGGATAAAAATACCGTGATTCGTGGCGGCTATGGCATCTTCTTCGCGCCTATTACGGGTGGCGGATTCAACGGCTCGGCAGTGCCGGTCAGCGGGTTTCAGTCGTCTTCCGCAATGGTCACAACCATCGACGGAATCACGCCCGCTAACTACCAGGCAAATCCATTTCCCGACGGGTTCGTACGGGCGCCGGGAAGCAGCGCCGGGCTGGCCACGCTTATCGGGCAAAGCGTCACTGGCATGGACAGAGACCGCCACACTCCTTATGCGGAGCAGTGGAATTTGGATGTTCAGCGCACCTTGCCTGGAAATTTGTTACTCGACGTGGCTTACGCCGGAAGCCGTGGACTCCGCTTGTTTGGAAGTCTGAACTACGATCAACTTCCTAACCAATACCTCGCGTTGGGCGACGGACTCCGGCAGCCGGTGCCGAATCCGTTTTTTGGGAAAGTCGCCAGCGGCCCATTGAGCACCCCAACCGTGCAGCTAAGCCAATTGTTGCGCCCCTATCCTCAATTCACTGGGGTCACGGCCGGAAATGCGTCTTATGGCGCATCGACCTACCACGCTTTACAAGCGAAGCTGGAGCGCCGGTTCTCCAAGGGGTTTAGCGTGTTGGTGTCTTACACATTTTCCAAGTTATTAGATGACGTGTCGCCCACCACGACGGGGTATCCTGGCGAGTCCTTTGCATCGGGCGCCTACCAGGACACGACAAACCGCGCCAAGGAACGCGCCCCGGCAAGCTTCGATACGCCCCACTACCTTGCGCTCAATAGCGTTTGGGAGATACCCGTTGGGCCTGGCCATCAAATTCTGACGAGGGGAGTTGCCAGTCAAATCCTCGGCGGATGGCAACTGAACGGGATCGCCACTTTCCAAAGCGGCGTACCGCTGCAATTGGGCGTCGCTTCCAATACTCTGAACAACTACGGCGGGGCGCAACGGCCGAACTGGACGGGCAAGGACCCCACGCTGAGCGGCCCGATTTCGCAGAGGCTGAATCATTATTTCGACACCTCTCAGTTCTCGCTGCCCTTGCCTTACACCTATGGAAACGTGGCGCGGCTGTTATCCGTCCTGAGAGCGCCCGGTCTCGCCAACCTCGACTTGTCGATTTTCAAAAATTTCAGCTTGCGTGAATCTTTGAAACTGCAATTCCGGATCGAGAGCTTCAACACGCTCAACCATCCGCAATTCAGCCTTCCAAACACGACGATCGGCTC
>JALYXS010000178.1 GCA_030946965.1 Acidobacteriota bacterium | reverse complement strand
GACCTACCCCAACCCGCAATGGAGCCCTGGGAACATTACCGGAATTATCGCGACATACACGAGCTATTGGGCCGACCAGGGTTGGACGTGGGGAGTCGACAACTATCACGCCGCGAGCCAGTCGAATCCCGCCGAGCAGACCATCACGACAGCGCCATTGGCGGTCACAAGCGGCTGCTCGTTCAATGGGCCCATGGACACGAGTGCGAACCCCGGCCAGTTCATGATGCGGCAGGATATCGCCTACATACCGGATCAGGATCTCTACGGGAATTCCTTACACGGATATCAGCCGGTGCCGCCGTTCCTAAACGGTCCCTACGCTGGCAAGATCCGTCCCGATGTACCGAGCACGCTTCGTTACGCCGCTTACAACGCGGCGGACAACGCGGCATCCAGAATTCGCAGCGACGCGGCGCTGACGCCGATTTTTTACGTGATTGGCTTGGGCGGGAACGACGCGGAGGGGATCGACCATCCGTTTCTGCAACGAATCGCGAACGTTCCCGAAAGCCCAATCTACGATTCCACAAAGGCGCAGGGTCTTTATATATATTCGCCCACCACGCAACAGCTTGGCGACGCATTCGCCCGCGTCGCGAGCGAAATCCTAAGGATTTCGCGCTAATTCAACGCCAGTTTCCCAACGCTTGCCGGATCGAAACCGCCTGACCTAGATGATAGGCGTTGTGGTCCGCTAGTAATAATGCCTCGCGGAGGATCGTCTGCCCGTCGCCATGCGGAATACGCGCGAGCAGATCCGTGGATGGATCCGCGACCAGCCGCTGCATCGCGGCCAGATCGGACTTGAAACTCGCGACGCTCCGATCCCAATCCTTTTCTTCACGAGGCACCTCGGTTGCAGGCCAATACCCTTCCGGCCATTTAGGGGAGACATGGTCGCCATTCCGGCTGAATTCCAAAATATCCCACTGCGCGATCCGAAGGTGTTCCAAAAGCTGCCAAAGCGTGTGCGGCAAACGCGCAGCCTTCCGGCCGCGCGCCTCCGCAGAGACGCCGCTAAAAACCGTTTCGAAATCCGCGTGCGCCTCCTTGCCTTTCAGCAGTTCGAGCAAATCGCGGCGGAGAGATTCTTCGTTCTCCATATGCACTCCTTTAGGTGAAATCTCTTACAATGGCTTCAATTGAATGCAAACCTGCGATCTCATCGTAATCGGTTCCGGACCCGCCGGCCAGCGAGCGGCGATTCAAGGTTCGAAATTCGGCAAGCGCGTGGTGCTGGTCGAAAAGCGCGAAGTGGTCGGAGGAGCCTGCATTAACACGGGCACTATTCCAAGCAAGACCATGCGCGAGGCCGTGCTGCACCTCTCCGGCTTTTATTATCAGAGCATCTACGGCATCAACTATCGCGTGAAAGAACGGATCAGCATGGCGGATCTTTCGTTCCGCGTGCAGCATGTCATCAAGACCGAGATCGACGTCACGCAGGCGCAGCTTTCGCGCAACAACATCGAAGTGCTGTCTGGGACGGCCAGTTTCGTCGACAAGAATCACATTCGCGTGGAGAACTCGCGCGGAGTGCAGGAGTACGAAGCGCCGGTCGTCGTGATTGCCACCGGGACCAAGCCGGCGGTCTCGTCCAACGTTCCACTCAACAACCGCACCATCATCAACAGCGACCAGATCCTGCAGATGCCGGAAATTCCGAAGAGCATGATCGTGGTGGGCGGCGGCGTGATCGGCGTCGAATACACCTGCATGTTTGCCACGCTTGGCGTGCGCGTGATTCTGGTGGAGAAGCGTCCGCGCCTGCTCGAGTTCGCCGATGCCGAAATGGTGGAAGCGCTCTCGTATCATCTTCGTGACAGCCGCGTAACGATGCGCCTGAACGAAGAAGTGGAAAGCGTCGAGGAGGCCGCCACGGGGGGCGTGGTCGCCAATCTCGGGAGCAAAAAGAAGATCTCGGGCGAGGCGCTGCTTTATGCCGTCGGCCGGCAGGGAAACGTGGACGATTTGAATCTTGCCGCGGCTGGAATTGAAGCCGATTCGCGCGGCCGCATTTTGGTCGATGAGGAATTCCGAACGAAACAGCCCAACATTTATGCGGTTGGCGACGTGATCGGCTTCCCCAGCCTCGCGTCAGTTTCAATGGAACAGGGCCGCCTGGCCGCGGCACACGCGTTTGGCGTAACGGTGCAATCGAATCCCGCATTTTATCCCTACGGGATTTATACGATTCCGGAAATTTCGTTTATCGGCAAGACCGAAGAGCAGCTTACGGATGAAGATGTGCCCTATGAAGTAGGCGTGGCGTATTATCGCGAGATCGCCCGCGGACAGATTCGCGGAGACACTACCGGGCGCCTCAAAATTATTTTTCATCGCGAGTCGAAATGCCTCCTGGGCATACATATTATTGGGGAAGGCGCTTCGGAACTGCTGCATATAGGCCAGGCCGTGCTGATCCTCAATGGCACGATCGATTACTTCATCAATACGGTTTTTAATTACCCGACGCTGGCCGAGTGCTACAAAGCCGCGGCTTTCAACGGAATCAATAAGCTATCGCGTTTTTAGAAAAAGGTAGCATCGCATGCTAACAACGATCGGCCAAACGACAATCGGCGTGCTTGCTTCGGATCAGATCGCGGTGGGGCTCGTCGACAATCACCAATTAAGCGGTCCCATTCATATCTATCCCGAAGCGGGCCATGAATCGAAAGAGCAAGTTGCCTCGGGATTGCAAAGCCTGCCGTCGGACGAAATCGCCGCCGCTATTTTCCGGCAGATCGAAGGCGTGTGCCAGGAGAGAGCGATCGATATTAAGTCGCTGGGGGCGATCGGCATCGGATTTCCGGGAATTATTCGCGATGGAGTCATCGAAGAATCGCCGAACTTGAAACAGGTGAAGGGGCTGAATCTGAAGAGCGCGATAACAGCGGCCCTCGGCGGCGCGCCGGTTCCGGTGCTGATCCTGAACGATGCCGATGCAATGGCGGCGGGGATCGCGGCAACGCGCGGACAGCTCGAGAAACTGGTTCGGGTCTGGACGCTTGGCAATGGCATCGGCTTCGGGCGTTCGCCGCAAGCTGAAGGACCTTGGGAAGGCGGCCACATGGTGGTGACGCTTGAGCCGAAGGAGCAGTTTTGCGGCTGTGGCGGCGAGGGGCATCTCGAAGGCATCATGGGTCACCGCGCCATGCGGCTCCGCTTCCTCGATATGGAACCCGAAGAAGTGTTTGCGAGTGCCCGGACGGGCGACGCCCGTTGCGCTGCCTTCGCGAGGCTGTGGCATCGCGCGCTCGCGGCGGCTACGGCCACCAGCATTCATTTGGATGGCTGCGGGAAGTATTATATCTCGGGACCAAACGCAAAGTTCGTCGATGTCGGGCTGCTTAGCCAGTATTTGCACGATATGGTGAAGATGACGCCGCTGCAGGGCAGCGTTTTCGAAGTTGTCCCCACCAGCGATGAAACCGCGATCGTCGGGGCCGCGGTGAATGCCGCGCGGGCAATTTCGGCTTCAATTTGATTTTTGTTTCAATCCAGGCGTTAGATCCGCTCAATCAGATTTTGCTGGTGGCCCTTGTCACCATCGCGGCGGTGTTCGATATCCGCTTTCGCCGCATTCCCAATTGGCTGAATTTGACGGGACTATTGATGGGTCTCATCGCAAGCGCATACCTCGCGGGACTGCAAGGATTGGGACGCTCGGCGCTGGGCCTAGCGGTGGGTTTCGGTCTGTATTTTCCACTCTTTCTCTTGCACGCCAGGGGCGCCGGCGACGAGAAGCTCTTGGCTGCCGTTGGGG
>JALYXS010000171.1 GCA_030946965.1 Acidobacteriota bacterium | reverse complement strand
CCTCTTCCGATGACGACAGTCAACATAAACTCATTTCTCTTTACGAGCGGGTTGCGTCCCAACCTGACCGGGCTACCCATCCGCGCGGCTCAGGGGCCGGGCGGATTCGATCCGAACCGGGATTACTATCTCAATCCAACCGCGTTCACCACTCCGGCTCCGCTTACGTTCGGGAGCGCTCCCGCTTACCTTGCGGTGCGGCAGCCGTTCCTGATAGGCGAGTCGTTTGGCGTCTTCAAGGAAACGCGGTTTTTCGAGCGCTTGACCAACCAGTTCCGGGTGGAGATGTCGAATCCGTTCAATCGCGTCGTATTCGGCGCGCCGACGACGGATTTTTCCTCGGCGGCTTTTGGAAAGATTAGTTCGACCCAGAATTCTCCGCGGCAGATTCAGTTCGGCATGAAGATGATCTGGTAGGACAGCGAGTATGGCCAACTCGCGATGTGCGCGTTACTGTCGTTCGGTTCCACGCGCGTGGAACGAGCACTTTTCGCGGCCTCGCGACAGACGCCGCGGAGCAACCAGTTCGCATCGCGTCTTTTTTCCGGATTCCGTGGTGGGTCAGTCTGGATCACGAACTGCCGCGTCGGCCCGATGGAAGAAGAGCTAGGCCGCTTTCTGCTTAGTTCGTCGTCGTTGCTCTTCGCGCTCCGCAATATCTTCCACAAAGTCTAGGATCATCTGAACCCTTCGGTAGTGGGTCAGTTTGAAAGTCGCTGACCTCGTGGGCGTTCGGGTTCGTGCCAGAATGGGCCATGTCTAGATGCCATGGAAGCGGGGATCGCGGACCAACTGTGGAGTATCGACGAAATCGTCGGTCTGCCCGTGTCCAAAAGACATGAGGATGGCCGCTCTGCTCGTCGCTGTCTTCACCATCGTAGTCGGCATCGTTGGCATGGCTTCCCCCGATAGCCTGACGGCGGTTCGACGACAGTACTTCGCGACGCCTGTCGAACTCTATGCGGCCGGCGCTCTGCGCTTCGCCATGGGGCTCGTGGTGATCTTGGTTGCCCCGACCTCTCGTGCGCCAAAGACCCTGCGTGCTTTGGGAGCAGTGATGTGCATGCAAGCACTCGCGGCGACGCTCTTTGGACCTGATCGCGCGCGAGCGATCCTCGAATGGGAGACGATCCACGGAACCGCGCTCCTGCGCGTCGGGGCCGCGGTGGCTTTAGCCGCTGGGGTCTTCATGGCGTTTGCGGTTACTGGCCGCCGTAGTAAGGGCGCGGAGTAAGGTGCCAGCTGAAGAATTGTCAAACTGACCCACGACCGAAAAAAGTTCTTAAGCGCGGGAATATATCTTCGTCCGAAGCGGTATAACTTCGATGAGAGGTCACCGTGTCGCTCCGCATCGTTTCGCTTTCGGCGTTTATCGCCTTGCAAGTGCTTTCCGGTCAAGTAGAACCGAAGGCGGGCAGTTGGCGCCCCTTCGTTCTGAGTTCGGCTAACCAACTGCGGCTTCCCGCGCCCCCGGACAGCGGCGCCACCACAGCCGAGATCCAAGTGCTAAAAAGTTTCATTGCCGAAGGCGATTCGGATACGCAAGCCCAGATCGCCTACTGGGACGCCGGCTCTCCCGCTTACCGCTGGATTCAAATCGCCTCGCAGGAACTGGTTCGACGGAACGTTCCGGCGGCAATGTACACCAGGGGGATGGCTCTTGTCAGCGTGGCCATGTATGACGCAACGGTGGCGGGTTGGGACAGCAAGTACGCCTGGAACCGGGCCCGGCCATCCGCGGTCGATTCCAACATTCGTCCGTCCATCGCAACGCCGGCCAGTCCGTCGTATCCTTCCGAGCACGCTTTGACCGCGGGGGCGGCGGCGACCGTGCTTACTTATCTTTTCCCTGACATTGGCGCGGGTTACGCCGATCTGGCGGAAGAAGCCGCGCGCTCACGTCTCTTCGCCGGTACTCAATTTCCCAGCGACGTCACCGCCGGCCTGCAATTGGGCCGTGCCGTTGGAAACGCCGTAGTTGCCTACGCGCAGGCGGACAACTCCAACGCGGTCTTTACCGGTTCCTATCCTTCCGCGCCGGGCGTCTGGGGCAATCCGGCGCCCCAAACTCCGCTGGCCGGAACGTGGCGGCCTTGGGTGCTCTCCACGGGAAGCCAAGTGCGACTCGATCCCCCGCCCCCGGCGGATTCTCCAGCCTTCGCCGCTGAAGTCGACGCTGTTAAATCGCTCACGCGCACCAACGCGACCAATCATTCGGCATGGTTCTGGCAGCCTTCTTTCGTGACACCCTGGCTTGACACCGTTCACCGCGAGATATTCGACAACAGGCTGGATACCAATCCCCCGCGCGCGGCTCGTGCTTACGCGCTTGCCACTATTGCGCAGCACGACGCGACTATCGCCTGCTGGGACACAAAATTTGCGTTTTTGGAGTTAAGGCCTAGTATGGTCGACCCTTCGATTGTTCCTCTGTTTGCGAACCCCCCGCATCCGGGATATCCGTCCGGACACGCGTGCGCGTCGGGAGCTTCCGCCGCGGTTCTAAGCTACCTGTTCCCGGCTGACGCGCAGACGCTCAACAGTCAGGCTCAGGACGCCGGCTTCTCGACTTTTTACGCCGCGATTCACACCATGCTCGACGTGAACCAAGGGCTCTCGCTGGGTAATTCGGTTGGCGCGCTGGTAGTGGACCGCGCAAGAAAAGACGGTTCGCAATAGCTCGGACAAGTTAGCGAGACCAATTAGCAAAAACAAGGAGTTTGGACGCACATGAGAAATCGAATTCAGCAGCGGATTGCTTTAGCCGGACTACTTACGCTCGTCGCCTCCGGCCGCATGCCGGCAGCTACCCAGTTCGTCCAGCACAATCTGGTTTCCGATCTCCCCGGTGTCGCGGACCATCTGGATACGGGTCTGGTGAATCCATGGGGGATCGCTGCTTCAAACACCAGTCCCTTTTGGGTGTCGGACAATGGCGCCGGGCTCTCGACGCTCTACAACGGGAACGGGGTGGCAATCGCACTGAAGGTCGCCGTTCCTTCGCCGGCCGGGGCAAGTGCCGGGGGCACGCCTACGGGAATCGTTTTCAACCCAACCACCGCTTTCAATGTGGCTCCAGGGCGGCCAGCCACCTTTATTTTCGCTACCGAGCAAGGAACTATTTTCGGATGGAACTCAGGCGCGGACGCCACGCACGCGGTGCTGATGATCGACCGGTCCGCCACGGGCGCGGTCTATAAGGGCCTGACCATGTCCACCCGATCGACCGGTCCGCTGCTATATGCAGCCAATTTCAACAGCGGAACCGTCGACGTATTCGACGGCAATCTCGCGCCGGTGAATTTGCCCAACGCATTCCGCGATCCGGCTATTCCCGCCGGCTTTGCGCCGTTCAATATTCGGGATCTGGGCGGGATGCTTTACGTGACTTTCGCCAAGCAGGACGCGGCCCGGCACGACGACGTGGCGGGACGAGGAAATGGCTACGTCGATGTCTTCGATCTGAACGGTCTGCTGCTGCAGCGCCTGGTTGCGGGAGGTCCTTTGAACTCGCCGTGGGGATTGGAAATTGCGCCGGCCAGCTTCGGCGATTTCGCCGGTGCGCTTTTGGTAGGAAATTTCGGAGACGGCGCAATCAACGGTTACAATCCGGCAACGGGAAAGGTGGTAGGGACGCTCAACGACAGCAAAGGCGCCCCGATCCGTATCCCCGGGCTTTGGGGATTGCGCGCCGGGAATGGCGGGTCGGGAGGGGACAATCGCACGGTCTATTTCGCGGCCGGAATCCCCGGTCCGGATGCTATCGAATCGCATGGTCTCTTTGGAAGCATTCAGGCCGCGCCGGCCATTGCGGCTAATTCCGTAGTCAATGCCGCCAGTTTCCAGCCGGGCATCGCTCCGGGTGGGTTTGTCGAAATCGTGGGGAGTAATCTCGCCGCGACCACGAGAACCTGGGGCGCCAGCGACTTCGTAAATGGCAACTTGCCAACGCAACTGGATGGGGTGACGGTTACGGTGAACGGAAAACCAGCTTACATTTACTTTGTAAGTCCGGGACAGCTTGATGTAATTGCTCCGGCCGACACCGTTTCGGGTAACGTGCAGGTAGTTACGTCGCATAATGGAGTCGTCAGCGGCTCCGTGACAGCGGTATTGCAGGCGTTTTCGCCGGCCTTCTTCGTCTTGAGTAACGGAAAAAACATTGCCGCAACGCACGCCGATGGGAAGTCGTTGGTAGGTCCTGCGGATTTGTACCCTGGAGCGAGCACGCCAGCGCAGCCAGGAGAGACTATCGTGCTATATGGGACCGGGTTTGGCCCGACCTCCCCGTTGACGGACGGCCAGGTAGTCTCCGCGCCAACGCCAGCCGCCACTCAACCAACAGTCACGATCGGGGGTATACCCGCTACCGTAACTTTCGCCGGATTGTCCTCAGCCGGCCTCTATCAATTGAACGTGCTTGTGCCGGATGCCGTTCCCGACGGAGATTCTTCCGTGGTGGCGCAATCCGGCGCTTTCCGATCCCAAGCCAACGCCGTTATCACGGTGAAGCGGTAGTAACCGGTCGTAATCGGTACAAACCGGCACCCGCGGAATAAATCGCCCGGCCACGCGGTCCTAGTCAGAGAGGGATCTGCTCTGAATGAATACACACCTGCGTGCCGGCATGATTGGCGCCGTGGCTGGCTGCGCGGGCAGTCTGGTTCTTTTAATCGGCGTGACGAAGAACCCCGCGATCGTTCTTCTTGGCGGCGTCATCGGCGCTGCTTACTCGCTCGCGTTCCGCTCCATGCCGGAAGGGTATGTGGGCGGTTGCATGCGGGCCGCCGCTCTTGGAACCCCGCTCTGGGTGTTGCTGAGCATCGTCCTCTTTCCCATGCTCGACGGAACAGGGCCGCAATGGACCCGCGCCGGCATGCAGCACAAACTTCCGGCATTAGGCGGTTGGATACTTTACGGGGCAGCCTTGGGATTCTTAGCGGAAGCGATAAGCGCCCTTGCCACATGGAGATTGGGTCCGGTGGCCGTTGAAAAGCCTGTCGAAGTGGAACCAAAACAGATTTTGATTCTGGGAGGCGGATTCGCGGGCATGTACACCGCCCAGTACCTGGAGCGACTCTTCGGGCCGGATCGATCGGTTACTTTTACGCTGGTCAGCGACACGAGCGCGCTGCTGTTCACACCCATGCTCTCGGAGGTGGCCGGCGGCAGCCTGGAGCCGAGTCACATTAGCAGCCCCTTGCGTTCGGCGCTGCGTCGCACGGAAGTGATTCGCGGGCGCGCTGAAAAGATCGATCTCGAACGGCATTGCGTCTCGATCGCCTGCGCGGAGGGGAGTTCGAACGGCCATCCCCGCGAGCTCCGTTACGACCATCTTATTCTCGCGCTCGGTTCGCGGGCGAACTATATGGGAATAGAGGGAGTGGAAAAATCGGCACTCAATTTCAAGCGGTTGATCGACGCCATCGGCATTCGCAATCACGTGATCGGCGCGTTCGAAAGTGCGGACCGCGAGCCTCCAGGCCCCGAGCGCAGCCAGTTGCTAACCTTTGTGGTCGCGGGTGGCGGCTTCGCTGGCGCGGAACTGGCAGGCGCGCTTAATGATTTTGCCCGCGGGATTGCCGCCGACTATTCCAACTTGCGACCCGACGAAATAAAAATCGTCCTGGTGCATTCGCGCGACCGGATTCTCCCTGAATTGAGCGACTCTTTGGCCGAGTACGCTCAGAAACGGCTATCGGAGAGGGGCGTTTGCTTCGAGCTGAACGCTCACGTCTCCGGCTTTCGGCCGGGCGTGATCCTGCTGGAGGGAGGTAAGGAGATCGCCGCTCAAACGCTGGTGTGGACGGCGGGGACAAAACCCTGCACCCTGCTCGATGCACACGCGGTGGAGCACGACAAACGGGGCGCGGTGATCGTGGACGGAACGCTTGCGGTGCTGGGTCGTCCTGGCGTGTGGGCATTGGGAGATTGCGCCGCCATCACGGACACCCGTTCCGGAAAGCTCTATCCGCCGACCGCGCAATTTGCGCAAAGGCAGTCGCGTACGTTGGCCGCAAACATCCAGGCGTCCCTTCGTGGGTCGCCGCCGCAAGAGTTTCAATTCGATTCACTCGGATCTTTTTGCGTCGTGGGGTACCACACCGCTTGCGCCGAGCTTACAATCCCATTCTTCCGCCATAAATCCGTTCGTTTTTCCGGCTTGCCGGCGTGGTTTCTATGGCGCACCGTTTACCTGCTCAAACTGCCCGGCGTTGAGCGCAAGCTGCGCGTCGTGGTGGATTGGACCATGGAATTATTCTTCCCGCGCGATATCGCGCAGACGATCGATCTCCGTTAATGACTGGATTCCTTCTTTCGCGTATCGCCACCCTCACGCTGCTCGGCTTGGTATCCGGAGCGCTCACCATTGCCCGGCACGGGCCAGGCGCCTGGTACGGAGCGGCATACGGCCTCGGGTTCGCTCTGCTGTTCGCACGCCGCGCCAAGACTCCCGGCGCGGGCCTGATCTGGGGCTTAGGGTATGCGTTACTGCTTTGGATGGCAGTCCCCGCGGGAGGTCGCGCGGGAGGCGACCGCTTCCACGAACTCGTCATTTACATCCTCTATTTCGGACTGCCTCTTGGTTTGATAACAGGCGTGTGGGGCGCCTTGGCCGCACGATCCGAGGAGACATTGATCCATATTCCGCGAGCTGTGTGCGCGGGAGCGGTGGCCGGACTGCTCGGTGGCTGGGCATTCGCCCAATGGATGAAGCACGTGGACCATTTTTCGGAAATCGCCGGATTGGTCCATTCTTCGTCCTCCGCGACGGGCATGCTTCTGCATTTCGTTATCGCGACGATCATCGGAATCTCATTCGGGCTGTTGTTTCAGCGAGACTTGCATGGCGACGGCTCAAGCATGGTTTGGGGAATCGCCTACGGCATGTTGTGGTGGTTCATCGGTCCGTTGACCCTCATGCCAATGTGGTTGGGCAAGCCCCTCGACTGGTCGCGACAGCAAGGTGGCATGCTATTCGGATCGCTGATGGGCCATATCGTGTATGGCTTTTTGCTTGGCCGGTCTTACGCCGGCGTGGACCGCATGTGGGTGCGCTTCTTTACCGAATCCGATCCGATTCAACGCGAGCCCGAGGGTCCGGCCACACGGTTCCTCGTTTCACTCCGCTGGGGCGCCTTGGCAAGCCTGGCGGGAGGATTATTGTTCAGCTTGGTGATGCTGGCGACCGGCGCCTTGCCCCGGGTAGCGGGATTGGTGGGCGGTTCGTCTCCCGTGCTCGGGTTCGCGGTGCACATGGGGATCAGCGCGCTGGTTGGTATTGGATATGGCGAATTATTCCGCCACGAAGCGGCTAATCTCGGGTCGGCTGTCGTCTGGGGAATCCTTTACGGCTTCATCTGGTGGATCCTCGGGCCAATGACATTCATGCCGATTTTCTTAGGCGCGTCGTTCGCCTGGACCACCGAGGCGGCCGGCCGGGCCTTGCCATCTCTGATCGGCCATCTGCTTTACGGGTCGGCGACGGCTTGCGCCTTTTTCATGCTGGAACAGCGCCGTGCGGCATGGATGCTTTTGGACTCCCGGCTTGCCGTGCGTGAAGCACGCCGTCAACGCCCGGCCGGAACGCCGGCCCCGGCGCTATGGCTATTCGTCCTGGGATTGGGAGTGGTGCTGCCGGTCTTGCTGGGGTAACTGTTCAAGTCTGAATTTTTATTGTCGTGCTGAGTCTCTTTCCCGCTCTGCTCAATCAAAAGCGACGGCCAGATTTATAGAGATCCTCCATTTCCGACGATCAGTCCGTATCTCCGAACGTTAGCGTTTTGCGAAGAGGCCCTAATCTAACAGCCCGTGGCGGAGCGTGGTGGGGCAGGCATTCAGCCTGCCGGACTTTTGCCACGGGCTGCTAACTCAACTGTTCTTGAATTTACCGGCGGGACTTGACCAAGGCATAGTTGTGCGATTGGGTGAGTGGTCCAAACGCATGCGGGAGTCCCGTCCCGCCCAAGCCGGCCTGGAGGGACCGCCCTACCAGCCCAATTCAGTGGCAGGGCTCGCGGGCGCTTCGGCCGGGCTATCTCAATTTCAAACCCCCCGTACGGCGGCGTCGGCTTTTGTGGCGAGGCCCATCAAAAAGTCGAAAAACTGCTGACTCTGCCCTTTGTACAGGTTTGCCTTAGTGCCACTTACTATTTGATTTACCGCTCCGGCCTTGGCCGTGGAAATCGGCCTGATTACGCAGACCTGAGGTAGTCCGGGCTGCAGGAATTTGCTGTTACGCGGAATATGATGTCCCCCAAGGTGGTCGATCTTCACGTCCGGGAAGGTCAGGCCGTCGCCGGAGATTGCGGGCAGCCCTTCGAGCGACTGGTGGAACGCAGCGAAGAAATACGCCTCCGTGGGTCCAATGCTGAGGAGAATTTTCAGGACCTCAATGTTTGTGACTTTCTGAGCCAAAGCCGGATAAATACTCGCTCCGAGCTCTTCGGAGTTGGCGAAATGGAACGCGGCCGCGTTAGCGATAATCTGCATGGACAGCTCGGAGATGTGGTCCGTGGGTGGAATAACAGCCCTGTCTTTGATTTCGATGAACTGGGGATAGGTATCCCCAAAGTCCGGATTCCCAGGGTCACGATAGCGCAAATACCAGCTCGTATCCACCGTCAGTTCCATGAGATTGGTGAGTCGGCCCAGATGTTGCGCCCCGGTCGCGTTACTACTCGGAAGCGTACGGAAATCGTCCAGGAGAACCGGTGCCTGGCCGTTTGCGACCAGGAAGGCGTTGATAAGCTGCTCATGGCTTCGCTCGTTCGCGGCCACGTCGCAAGTGTAAGTGACGAGTTCATCCTCGATATTATTCAGGGCGCGTCCATACGCCTCGTTGCCCGCGGCCAACTCCCAGTACTGATCCCAGAGATCGGTCTCTAGAGTCTCGGCTGCCGCAAGGAACCTGAGAATATCCAAGTCCCCCGGGGTTATTCCCGGTACGCCGGCTGCGACGGCTTGCCTGGGCCCTACCAAAGCACCCAGTCCCACACCCACGCCCCCGATAGCTGCTCCCCGGAAAAATGAGCGGCGCGATGTCGGGCGGTTCTTGGGCGGGTTGATTTGTTCCGGCGTATCCGTCTTTTCGGAACCGCCAAGTTTAACTTTTTCGTTTTTCATTATTACTTCACCTCTCAGCAGAATCAGCCGTCGGCATTGTCAAACCAAGGCTTCACTGCTGATACTTATCGTTTTGCGCTCCCAAATATTCCCGGTATCCCAATTTTTTTCGCAACAACGTGAGTTTCAGAACACCAACTGGCACGGATGCCCAATTGCCAGGCAACCGAACCCTGACCCATCTTTGAACTCTCAATCCCGCTCCAACTCGCGTTGTGCCGCATCGGCGGCGGTTGCAAGCGACATTACAAAATCGAAGAACGCGTCGGATTGACCGGCGAAAAGAAGGTCGCTCGTGAAAGCTTTGATGGTGGCGACCGCGCCTGCATTCTGCGTCAAGGAAGGCCGGATGACCGAGCAAGGGGGAAGGCCTCCGCGAAGAAAGTCGACTGGCTCAGGCAAGATCAGGTTCGTTTGAAACAACTCGCCGCCGAAAGGCGGAGCATTAAGATCGGGAAATGTCACCTTTGTCTCCGGATCGACCACACCAGCCAACGGCTGGGACACCGCATTGCCCGCCTTATCGTGCCACAACCCAAAGTGAGCTACCTCCACGCCGCCGATGCTCACCACGATTCGCAGCACTTCGAGGTTGGTTACTTTGAGACTCATTGCCGTGTAGAGACTCGCGCCACCCTGCTCAATGAAGCAAAAGTGAAAGCCGGCGGTGTTGGCGATCGCTTGCATCCGTCGCGCGGCAATAGTCGTTGGCGGGTTTGGTTGAGGAGTTCCGGGCGGCGTGTCAACGTCATTGAGCGGAA